>PATO01000016.1 GCA_002712415.1 Actinomycetota bacterium
TCCATGAATCCGCTATTCCACCATGACGCACCATGTCTAAAAGGGAATGACGATATGGATGCTGTGTGCCACCCGGCAAGGTAGAAAACAGAGGCCCATGATTGCATACTGAACCTTCCGAAAAACCCTCGATCCTTTCCTTCAGGTTGAAGATCAGCTGCACGGCCCCCGTGATTAATGACGCCATTGCGGATGCCAAACATTCCGGTAATTAACGCTGTTCTGCTTGGTAGACATGGAACGTCGGATGCGTATACGTTCCTGAAGTTGATTCCCGCACTAGCGATATTATCAATGTTGGGTGATGTGTTTCGGTGGTACCCACCGCACCCGAGGTGGTCAGCGCGTAATGTATCGATATCAATGTAAATTATTCGCACGACTCTATTTGTAGCCGGATAATGGTCGTCCGTAAATGTCAGCTATGTGCCGATCGCGCAATCGTGTAACTTATACATAAATGAGACGCGATAGCACCAAGCAAAAGTAGGTTGGAATGATTAACGAACCTTATCTTTCTCTTCAGCTGAGAACATTTTCCCCTGAGCAACCAGACTCATGGCAGCCGGTAATCGATTTGGCGATTGCAGCTGATCGGGCAGGAGTGGGCAAGGTCGTTGTTTCTGATCACGTCGCTTTTGGTAATTTCCTTGAAGCCTATGGTGATCCAAATATCGGTGGGGTCTCCGGAGGTAAGCAACCTACAGGCCCTGATGGTCATTGGCTTGAACCGGTAACGTTCCTGTCAGTTATAGCCGGAGCTACCGAAAGTGTTCGGCTAGGAACAAACATTCTTCTCGCTGCACTGCGCCGACCAGCGGTACTCGCAAAGTCTTTAGCAACTCTTGATGTTCTATCACATGGCCGAGTTGATCTTGGTGTCGGCGTCGGATGGCAAAAGGAAGAATACGATGCATGCGGTTTAGATTTCGCGAACAGAGGGCGCCTTCTCGATCACACACTAGAAGTATGCCAAACCCTTTGGACGCAGCCATCGGCGCAGTACAGCGCCAATGAACTTCAATTCTCTGACATACATGCAATGCCAAAACCACTTCAGAACGGGGGAGTGCCGATTTGGGTGAGTGGAACGGTCAACAAGTTGTCAATGCGACGCTTGGCCGCCTTTGGGTGCGGGTGGATTCCTTGGGGCCCTGACGCTATTGATATTACATCGGGCATTGAATCAATGCGAAAAGCTGTGTCTGCTTACGGAAGAGATCCCGATGAAATACAAGTAATCGGGACGCTGCCGATAACGCGCAATGATGATGGTATTGATCTCGCTGCAACAATGTCTAATGTTCCAGAACTGGTTATAGCTGGAGTGACTGATTTCAGAGCTTATCTTCCTGTCCCTGATGGACTTGATCCAGCTACCGAGTACCTGACCGACGTGGTGAAACGTTTCAACGACTGCATCTAAAGCTCACCCGAACGNCGAGTTANCCTAACAAGTCTCGTGCTTCTTTAATNAAATCTAAATGCTCCTGAAGGCCATTCAAACCGCAGTTCATTGTGCAAATTGAAATATGGGTTCCGCCAGAGTCACGCCATTGTTTCGCTGTCTCTGCGGCAGCTTGTGGTGTTCGATCTCGAAGGGTAATCAATTCGTGCCCAAACGCNTCTTCATTTCGTCCGAACTCACGCAAGTGATGTTCAATCCGGTTCTTTCCCTCCAAGCTACGATCATGGTCACCGGCGTAAATAAAACCATCGCCTAGTTTCCCTGCTCGCTTAAAGGCAATTTCTGAGAACCCCCCGAGCCAGATAGGAATTTGCCGATTTGGTCTGATATTAATATTNCCTCTGTCGATGCGGTCATATTCGCCTTTGAAGCTGAAAAGGTCTTCTGACCAATATTTCCNAAGAAGTTCAATNTGTTCACTTAGCCGAGGTCCACGCGCAGAGAAATCTTGGCCGAGAGCGTCGTATTCCACATAGTTCCATCCGGTGCCAACTCCGAGTCTTAAACGCTCACCTGAAAGTAAGTCGATATCTGTTGTTTGCTTCGCTACCAGTGCTGTTTGCCTCTGAGGCAGAATAATTACGCCAGTAACAAACTCGATCTTCTGTGTGATCCCGGCAAGATAGCTAAACATGGTGAAAGGGCAGTGAAATGGGTCTTCATTCGTATATGGGCCCCATAATTCAGGCTCCCTATCCTCATGGATAGCCCCAACAACGTGGTCATATGCCAACAGGTGGTCATAGCCCAGATCTTCAGTGGCTAAACCGATTTCTTTTACTGCAATCGGGTTACCTTCTAATTCGGTCTGAGGATATACAACACCTATTTTCATTAATTCTCCTTTAATGCACTATAAGTTTTCACTATTTTTGCACCAAGATCCATTTAAACCTGTTTTTGTATTACTGGTTGACATAATCAGATTAATGGCATACATTAATACCTAAGACGCACTACGGAGGAAAATATGGAATTCGGAATTTTCAGCAACGGATATATCCCAGGCCCAGCAGCACACGACACTGAATCTGAGCACACCGAACTGATGAGAGAATCGGAATACGCTGTTATCGCAGACAGAAATAACTGGAAATACATGTGGTACGGCGAACACCATGGTTTAGTCGAATACAGCCACATGTCAGCACCCGCACCACTCATGGGTTGGGTCGCAGCACAAACAGAACGCATACATATAGGCTCCGCCATCACTAGCCTCCCAGTCACCAAAGAACACCCTGTGCGGATAGCCGAACGAGCAGCAATGCTTGACCACGTCACTAATAATAGGTTCGAATTCGGAACTGGACGTGGTGCAGGAAGCCACGAACTCATGACATTCAGTGGAACCCAACCATCCCAAACAAAAGCTATGTGGGATGAAGTCATTCGCGAAATCCCAAGAATGTGGGAACAAAAAGACTACTCATTCGAAGGGAACGGTTGGTCAGTTCCTGGCCCCCACAACATCCTTCCAAAACCATATGGCAAAGGACATCCCCCTATCTGGGTTGCATGCGGAAACCCCGAAACCTTTGCGAAAGCCGGTTCCCTCGGAATTGGGGCCATTGCTTTCAACTTTGAACCAATCCACAACCTCAAAGGCCGCCTCGAAGCATACAAAGAAGCAGCAGCCTCACCTACCGAAATCATCGGACAATTCCAAAATAACAATGTCATGATGACAAACGGTGTCATTTGTCTAGAAGATAGGGAACGAGCTCGAGAGATCGCAAAAGCTCGGGGGCGAGGATACCTCGTGACAATGGTCAACCTTTACCATGACACAATGCCAAAATCACCAGATGGAATTACGTGGCCTCATGCTCCAGCGAGCACACTGATTGAATGGAGCGACGAAATGCTGGACCAGATAATTGAAGCTGGTTACATGTTGTGCGGAAACCCTGAAGAAGTAAGTGAACAACTTGAGGCCTACCAAAGCGTCGGATGTGACCAAGTCGTATTTGGTCTTCCGATTGAAGGTATGCAACATGAAGAAATCAAAGAAATGCTAGAAATATTTGGCGATCAAGTGATTCCTGAATTTGATAAGGACCCCGTTCATTCAACAACCCGAATGAGAGAAACTGCTCAGCCTAAATTCGAAGCATTTAACAACGAACTTCCACCCGAAGTTCATGAAGTCACAGTCATTCCCGACTCATCAATTCTTCCGCTAAGCGCATAGCACAATCAAATGCCCCGCAACAGTTCAGACACTAAGGCACGGTTATTAGATCATGCCGAAAAGATGTTTGCAGAAGATGGAATCTTCGCTGTAACTAACAGACAGATAACTGAAGCCGCTGGCCAAAAAAACGAATCAGCATTGAACTATCACTTTGGAACACGCAATGAACTTATAATCACGTTATTGACGAGAAGAGGCATGAAACTTGATCAAATTCGCGGTGAATTGTTGGCTCATCTTGGCGATAATCCAACAGCGCGAGAACTCGTCCAATTACTGGTTGAAGTGTACGCAAGTTGCCTTCACACCAAGAGCGGATGCGATTACCTGCGCATCGTAGATCAGTTACGAGGCTGGATGACAGATTGGGAATTTATTTCTTCGCTAGAAGATGACGATATTAACGAGCATCTAAAAGGTATTTTAGGGTTACTCCAAAAAGAGACCGACAGTCAACGGGTACTTGGAATGATCATGCTGATGACCGCACTAACTGCAAGTCGAGCGCAACTCGTTTCCGACAATCGGCAACTTCCCAACTCGCACGAAGAATATGTTGAGACGCTCACTGACATGCTCACCGGAGTTTTACTCGGACCTTCATCATAATGTTGAGCTATTCTCCATAAAGGGGGAATATGAAACTCGCACTCGGACTAGAGGTTTATAACAAAGCAGTATTAGATCTCCCAATCGAGGCGATAGAAACCGCAGAACGTTACGGTTATCACTCAGTTTGGACAGCTGAGGCGTACGGATCCGATGCGCTCTCAACCCTCGCATATCTCGCTGGAAAAACAACAACGATAAAGTTGGGAACAGCAGTTGTTCAGGTCGCTGCACGAACACCAGCATCAACAGCCATGGCCGCAATGACAATTGATGCTCTTGCCGGAGGGGATAGAACCATCATCGGTCTGGGAGTTTCAGGCCCCCAAATTGTTGAAGGCTGGTACGGGCAACCCTGGGGAAGCCCCCATCACTGGTTAAGAGACTACGTCTCCATCATGAGAAAAATCTTTGCCCGTCAAGAACCCGTGACACACATAGGCAAACAACTAAACCTGCCATACACCGACGATGGGTCCATTAATGAAGGTAAAGCACTTAAATCTATCCTCCACCCTGTCGGCAATATAGAGATTTGGGTCGCTTCCGGTGCTCCACTGAACACAGCTTTAGCTGCCGAAGTAGCTGATGGATGGCTCCCAATGGGTTACGGACTTGACGGCTGGGACATACACGGACCCAATTTAGAAAAGGGTTTTCAAAAGCGAAAAGAAAACGCCGTGTCTCGAGAGAATTTCCAATTATTTACAAATCTCAGCGTGGAAATAACAGATGACATTCAAGGCGCAATAAATCGGCGTAAACCCCAGACAGCAATGTACGTCGGAGGAATGGGAAGTGAGAANAACAATTACCACAGAGATTCAATGGCCAGAAGAGGATTTCCTGAAGCAGCCCAAAAGATTCAGGATTGCTGGCTAAGTGGAGATAAGGAAGGAGCGATGCTTGCAGTACCAGATGAATACATCGACCAAAGTGGCCTCATAGGCCCAGTAGAGAGAATACGTGAACGCTTTACTTCACTCGTTCCAAATGGAGCAACAGGACTGATTATACGAACAACTGATACATCAACAATTGAGTTAATCGCAGAAATAACCGAATCCGAATACGGACTTGACTAATCATGATCATTCACAAGTCGAAGCACAGACCAACGTTGAAAAGGAGCAAANAATGCCCGAAGCAGTAAATGGAACAACAAGAATCCACTATGACACGAAAGGCGATAGAAATGATCCGTCGATCTTACTTATCAATGGTTACACCCAACCTATGACCTCATTTATGGATGGTTTCTGTCAGCTTCTTGTCGACGCTGGCTACCACGTAATCAGATTCGATAATCGAGATGTCGGTCTAACTTCAAAAACACAAGGCGACCCGCCGGATCTTCAAGGAATCATCACCGCAGTCATGGCAAATCAAACCCCTCCACAGGTTCCATACACTCTTGAAGATATGGCAGCAGACGCATTCGCTGTTCTTGATGCTGCCAGCATTNCTTCAGCGCACATCGTTGGGGTTTCAATGGGAGGGTACATCGCTCAAACTATGGCGATCACTAACCCCAAACGACTGGAATCAATGACTTCGATTATGTCAACAACCGGGGCGCCCGGAGTAGGAATAGCGACTCCAGAAGTAGGAACCAATTTAAGGTCACCGCTAGGAATAGAGACAAAAGAAGAAGCAGTAGAATGGTCACTGCATAATTATCGTCTGTTCGCTGGTCCTTTATTTGACGAAGAGGCTCATAAAAGTCTCGCCGCATCAAACTATGAACGAAATTGGAATCCCTTAGTCACTGTTTTTCANCTTGCAGCTATGCTCACAGGACCAGACCGAACAGAAGATCTCCAGTCAATAGANGTCCCAACCTTAGTCATTCACGGAGCAAAGGACACTCTCGTACAGGTAGACGGNGGTCAGGCAACTGCGGCGGCGATCAATAATTCTCGTTTAGTAATATTTGATGAAATGGGACATGAGATGCCCGAAATACTATGGTGTGACATCACAACAGAAATTCTTAATCATGTAAGGGCGACTGAAAGCGCCTGAAAGAAGGAAAAATGGCAGAGCAACCAGATAGTTATGAAGATCTCACCCANTGTGGGCTAGATGANGGTATTGAGGCNGANTTGCTTCAAACACAACGAGAATGCACATTCATGTGGACAAACAAAAAAGGNGAGGCTTTTGGGGTAATCATGTCGTTCCTNCCAAAAGATGGAAAATTATGGNTNACATGCGCNGAGAGAANAGCCAGAGTGCCTGCCCTTAGGCGTTTCCCNCGAGCTTCAGTTTGTGTCAACAGNACAGGGACNGTGTTAGGAACNGGGAAAACGGTTACCTATAAAGGCGACTGTGTCATACATACGGGAAGAGACGTGAAAGACTGGTTCTATCCTGAATTTGCAAGTCACCTTCGTCCAGAACCCAAAGCAGCTCAGGTCTTTCAGGACTTCCTCGATTCGCCTGAACGAGTCNTCATAGAATTTACCCCAGATTACAAATTGTCGTTCGATAGCTCAATCATGTGGGCACGTTCACCTGAAGCAGCCAGCAACAAAGATGATCCACGAAATCAGACGGAAACCTGATTAGAACCCCCGCCAGTAAGGATCTCGTCGTTCTCGGAAACTATTCACACCTTCTTGNGCGTCCATAGTCCCATTATTAAGTTCAACCGCCCAACTTTCTTCTTCAGTAATTGTGCGACGATCAACATCNAAGGATCTGTTAACCAGCCATTTAGTAAACATATGTGCCTTGGTTGGACCAGTAGCCAGACGGACCGCCCATTCCATCACAGAGGGAATCAATTCNTCACTCGCAACAACTTTGTTACATAATCCCAATTCAAGGGCATAATCTGCAGGGATATCGTCAGCAAAGAACATCAGTTCTTTCGTCTTCATAGGACCAATGAGTCTAGGGAGGATCCACGTTCCCATTGCATCTGGAACTAGGCCTCTGCGTGCGAAAACCTCAATGAACTTTGCATGATCAGCCATCATGACCAAGTCGCACATCAGCGCAAGGTGAACACCCATACCAGCTGCAGTACCATTGACAGCAGCGATCACGGGTAATTCACAATCAAGAATNGATGACATAAGAGGATGCTGCCCACGTAACATCATTCGCCTTGGCTCACCAACCGCCAATGCAGGAGCATCATCTGGACGCTGAGCATATTCACGGCCCACTGAGATATCTGCTCCTGGGCAAAAGAGCTTTTGCCCAGTCGCTGTTAGAACTACAGCTCGGGCATCAAACTGGCCATTTAATGATTCAAATAATCCTGTCATCCTGTCACGCATACCCGGNGACATTGCGTTTCCCTTATCTGGATTATTGATCGTGATCCACGCAACTTGGTCAACAATCTCAAACTGAACTTTCTCGCTGAGATCTTCCTCGTATGACATACTTTCAATCTACCCGAAATGATTTAATCCATACAATGACGCTCAAGAAAGAAAGTTCTANNGGGGACCATAATCTCAGGTNANAANNGAGGGTTAAACGCNAAATNGATCTGCATTCCCTNAATGTTTCTATTAAGGCAATATTAAAGTACGCTCCAANTGTGTTTAAAGCAGTGATCTTTGACGTNGCTGGAGTCTTAACAGAAGGTCTAGGTGCAATTCTCCTNGAAGCNGCTGCCGGAATTGAAGGGGACCTGGACCAATTAGCTGAAGCTCTAATCCCAGTTTTCATGGGTGAAGGCGACTCTGACGTTGCAGGGCATAGGTTAGAACGTGGTGAAATAACTCTGAATTTCTTTCTATCATCTCTTGGCGACGTCGAGAAAGAAGCATGGGCGATTCTGCACCCAGATTCAAAGAAATTCTTTGGGGATAGTCTTCAGCCAAAACCAGAAATGCATGATTTTGTTACTGAGATCAAGAAAGGTGGCTTTAAGACAGGATTGATTTCAAATAATGTCAAAGAATGGCAACCGGCTTGGGATAAGGTAATTCCCNCCCGAGATCTTTTTGACGCNACAATCTTTTCGTCGGAGGTTGGCTGCAGGAAACCAAACTCAGAAATCTTTAATATCGCACTCCAAGAACTAGATGTTCAACCTCACGAAGCTATTTTTCTTGATGACTTTCCTGCAATGGCTCAAGGAGCCCGAGACGCAGGTCTACATGCAATCNATGTCCACGATCACGGCCTCGCAATACAAGAGACAAGAGCTTTGCTACAAATATAAAAGCCAACTTTTCCAGCCACTGAAACTCTCGTATGGTTTGAACAAAGCGAGGTAGAAATGACTGAACGATACTACGTAACAGATTCTGATCTTTCAGAACAGCACACGTTATATACGAGAGCTAACGTTGGAGAAGTATTCCCCGACCCCGTCACACCTTTAACGAGCAGTACAGGCCTTTATCAAGCTGAGCTTGGTTGGCGGGATGCCTGGGAGCGTATGGGAGCATTCACGCATGAAGAGTTTCCGCAAGATACATTCGCTCAACTTGGAGTCGTCGGCGGGTATTGCTACCTTAANGCGTCACTAATTCGACTATTTGGTGTTCGCGCNCCNGGACTGTCATGGGAAGATATGGATGAACAATTCTTCGGGGCAATGCCTGGAGTACCTCCCTATCAACAACGCGCCGGAGATGAAGACCTAGCGAAAACCCAGAAAATAGGTGAAACATTCCAATGGGCCCTCAGCCACACAAAATTAGAAGACCTTCAAGAACTAACAGAAAGCAAAAGCGCTACAAAAAAACTTCGAGATGATCGACCTGATTTCTCAAAATACTCAAACGCAGAATTATTCGACCAATACCTGCAACTGCTGAAACTCCACCGAAAATATTTTAGCCAACACATCTTTACNACATACATGGCAACAGTGCCAGTTGGAATTATTTCTGGTGTTGCAAATGCGGTAGGTCGCCCCGACTTACTCTTACCTATCATCGCAGGCTTTGGAGAAGTTGATTCCGCTGAACCATCTCATGCAATGTGGGATATGGGTCGACTAGTGCGCAGCAATGATGACTTAACGGCCGAGTTTGAAAAGGGCATCACAGGTTTGATAGATCGCCTATTACAAAGCGAGTCACCTGAAGCCAGCGAATTTTTAAAGGCGTTTGAATATTTCATATACGAATACGGATCGCGAGGACCAAATGAATGGGAAGCGCGCTCGCCTTCATGGGAAACACGACCTGAATTAGCACTTAATGCGATTGACAGAATGCGTTTAGCTGGCGACGAACTTGCTCCCAAAACTCAAAACGCTGAGCGGGCTATACAACGTGAACAAGCAGCTATAGAGCTACTTTCACTGGTAGAGACTGATCCAGAAGTGCACGGAGAACTCGCAGTTGGCATTGCAGCCTCTGCAGCATGGCTACCAGCACGAGAACGAACAAAAACGAATAACATCCGACTTATTCATGAAATGCGAATGATTATGCGGGCAATAGGGGCACGCATGGTTGAGAAAAATGCATTCGATGAAATAGAAGACTTTGGCTTCGTAACCGAAGAAGAATACGCATCATTATTTAAGGAACCTACTTCCATGCTGAACATTATTCGGTCAAGGCGCGATGAGTATTACAAATTACTGGAACGTGAAGCGCAGTTCTTATTTGATGGACAAGCCGACCATCCGGATACATGGCGTAGGCGTGACGCAGTTTCAGAAGACGTACTAGCGGAAGGTGAAGCGCTTCAAGGGATGCCGGGATGTACAGGATCAGCTGAAGGAACGGCTCGAGTCATCCTTGACAGCAACGACCCAACGTCACTTCAACCAGGAGATATCCTCGTGGCGCCCCTAACTGATCCATCCTGGACACCTTTATTCGTACCGGCAGCAGCAGTTGTCGTAGACGTGGGAGCTCCGCTCTCACATGCAATAATTGTTAGTAGAGAACTGGGAATTCCGTGTGTAGTGTCAGCTACAGATGCCACACGCAGAATTCCAGACGGTGCGCGCGTCAATGTCAATGGCGATACTGGAGTAATTACTGTCCTAGAAGTGTGAATTATCTAGGAATATCACTCCACGGAACATCTTTATCTACGCGAACATCTCCCGGAAGTCCTAAAACTCTTTCGCCGAGTATATTCCGCATGATTTCACTGGTGCCACCCTCAATGGTGTTCGCTCGCGAGCGTAAGAATTGGCCACTAGTAGACCCCGAATTGTGAGCCTCTTCGCTTCGGATCATTGGATAGCCGTTGGCATGCAACATGCCCTCCGCTCCTTCAAGTTCGATGCATAATTCAAAGATCTTTTGATTTAATTCTGCGCTAAAAAGCTTTCCTATTGAACCACCAGGGCCAGCATCACCGCTTTTAGCCATGACTTTGGCTCTTTGGTTCGTTAATCTCAAGATCTCTGCTTTACCCCAGAGATCCGCTACTCGATCACGCATCACTCGTTTCTCAATCTCTGTGAGGTCATCTTTCTTTGTATTCCAAAGGTTCATTAAACTACGAATTGGGCCACCACCCTTTCCGCCACTACCACCACCGAGGGCAACTCGTTCATTCATCAAGGTAGTGATAGCGACGCGCCATCCATCTCCCTCGTCACCCAGTCTTTGGTCATCGGGGACACGAACATCAGTCAAGAAAACTTCATTAAATTCAGCCTCACCAGTTATCTGATAAAGAGGACGCACTTCAACGCCAGGTGCGTGCATATCAAGAATAAAATAAGACAAACCTTTGTGTTTTGGAGCATCCGGATTGGTTCTTGTGAGTAACATGCCGAAATTTGAATGATGCGCGAGAGTTGTCCAGACCTTCTGGCCATTNACNATCCANTCATCNCCGTCGCGAATNGCNTTNCTAGGTATACCGGCAACATCTGATCCGTGCGTCGGTTCAGAAAAGAGTTGACACCAAATATCTTCACCGGTGAAGATCTTCTTGAGATGCTTTTGATGCATTTCCTCNGTTCCATGATTAAGGACAACCGCAGCTCCCATCCCTATACCGATCGGGTTCACAAGAAGNTCATGGTACGGAACTTTGGCTTCTCGAAGGACCTCNTCAATAATAGCTTGTTTCCCTCTACTTAGTCCCAGCCCTCCCTTGCCTTCCGGGAAATGAACTAACGCTAGCCCAGCGTCAAACTGGGCGCCGCGAAAGGTAAATTGATCAACAGCGTGTGGATCAACCTCCTCGATTAGTGCTTCTGTTCTCTCTTGAAGTTCTTGATCGCTTATTGACACGAATTTCTCCGATCGTCGTCCATGGCTCGCATTTGGCGAAAACACCTAATGGTCATTACCATATGTAATGTCTATAAATATAGTATGGCTACGAAATGCCGTACCACGCCAAATGGTGTGTCAACTTTCATAGCAAGGAACCGTATATGCGAGAAGTAGTAATTGTTGAAGCCGTCAGAACTCCTCTTGGTAAAAGAAATGGCGGATTATCCGCCATGCACTCAATTGATTTGCTGGGCGAAGTCCAATCAGAACTATTCACACGAAGTGGAGTTGACCCCTCAGAGGTAGGACAGGTCGTTGGAGGCTGCGTTGGTCAGGTCGGCATGCAAACCATGAACGTAACCCGAAATGCATGGCTCACCTCAGGTTTACCACTTGAAGTAGCTGCTACCACTGTCGATGCACAATGTGGGTCCTCTCAACAAGCTACGAATCTTGCATATGCCCTTGTAGCAGGCGGAGTAGTAGACGTAGCCGTTGGTTGTGGCGTCGAGTTAATGAGTGGCGTTCCTATGGGGGCTACAGTCCCACGAGGAGAAGCTGAGGTAGGTAAGCCAGTTAATAGAGGGTACTGGGAAAAATATGAGCTCACATCACAATTTGAAGGCGCAGAACGGATTGCCAAACAATGGGGCATAAGCAGAGAAGAACTTGACGCATTCGGAAAACTTTCACAGGACAGAGCGATACAAGCCTGGGAGGAAGACCGATTTGGTTCCCAAATTCTCCCAATTGATGCACCTGATATTGGTGACGATGGACAACCGGCAGATTCCACACACACAGTTTCTCGTGACGAAGGCCTTAGAGAGACAACGATTGAAGCATTGGCTGGGCTTCGAACAAATATGCCTGATGGTGTCCACACAGCTGGAACATCCTCACAAATTTCAGATGGAGCAGGTGCTGTCCTTCTCATGACAAGAGAAAAAGCCGACGAACTCGGCGTTAAGCCAATGGCTACAATCATTGACTCATGTCTTGTAGGATCAGACCCAGTGTTGATGCTCACGGGACCCATATATGCAACGCAGAAGCTGCTTGCAGATAACGGACTTCAAATGAGTGACATAGATGTCGTAGAAATAAATGAAGCATTCGCTTCCGTTGTGCTTGCATGGGAGAAAGAACTTAACCCAGATATGGCAACAGTGAATCCAAACGGTGGAGCAATCGCTATAGGTCACCCCTTAGGAGGAACAGGCGCAATACTTCTAACGAAAGCAGTCCACGAGCTTCACCGATCCGATAAAGAGCACGCAATTGTGACCATGTGCTGTGGTGGAGGTCTAGGCACCGGTACTTTAATCAAGCGATTATAAAGACCGTATGGAAGATACCTCCCCTAAATTAACTGCACCGCCCTGGGCTCCAATTGAATGGAGCATTATGAGAGCGGCTCGTGAGATACGACGATCTTTTGATGAGGTCTTCAAGGAATTTGACCTGAACCTCTCAGGAGTAGCACTGATGGCTTTAATTGTTGAGCATGGCCCTTTGTCACAAACCAAACTCGGCGCGTCCTTACAAATGGGAAGAGCCTCCGCAGGAGCTCTTGTTGATGACTTAGAAAAGAGAGGGCTTGTGCAACGCCAAGAAGACCCATCTGACAAACGGGTATGGTTAGTGGCGCTAACAAACGAAGGTAAAGCTTTGGCTACTGAAATAGATCAAAGGCATCGAAAAGTTCGGGAATGTTATCCGAATGTTTCTAACGAAAAGGATCGGTCGTCTATTACCAGAGTCCTTGACCTCATAACAGATAACCTTCAGCGAGAACGAGAAAAAAATTCTAATCAATAAAGGAGAATAACTAATGGACTTAACAGGGGCATCAGCTGTCATTACCGGTGGAGCATCCGGAATCGGCGAAGCAAGCGCAAGAAACCTAGCCGGCCTTGGCGCACGCTGCGTCATCGTTGACCTGCAGGATGAAAAGGGAGAAGCAGTCGCTAAAGANCTAGGAGGCTTATATGTAAAAGCCGATGTAGCTGATGAGGAACAAGTTCAAGCTGCAATGGACGCCGCCATGGAAATGGGCCCTTTACGGGCATTAGTAAATGGTGCTGGGATCGGAAGCGCTTCTCGGACAGTAGACCGAAATGGCGACCCTATGCCCTTAGCGCAATTTGAGTTCGTAATTCGCGTGAATCTCATAGGTACGTTCAACTGCATCCGACTCGGAGCAGCTTCCATGGCTAAAACAGATCCACTTGATAGTGATGGCCAGCGTGGAGCCATAGTAAACATGGCTTCAGTTGCTGCGTTCGATGGGCAAACAGGTCAAAACGCCTACTCAGCTTCCAAAGGAGGCGTTGTAGGAATGACTCTCCCGATAGCACGCGATCTGGTGCCGCTAGGGATCAGGATAAACACAATNGCTCCTGGACTCATCGATACACCAATCTACGGAGAGGGAGAAGCGTCAGACCAATTCAAAGCGCATCTTGGGCAAAGCGTTCTATTTCCCAAGAGACTCGGGTACGCCAGCGAACTCGCATCAATGGTCACTGAATGTATAACAAATGATTACATGAATGGTGAAACAATNAGAGTNGACGGCGGCGTTCGCCTTCCACCAAAATAAGGAGTAAGAATGACAGAAAACAGCGCAGTCCTCACAGAAACGAGNGGCAGAGTTCTCTTAATTACACTTAACCGTCCTGAAGCAATGAATGCGATCAACACGGATCTTGCTCAAGGCCTTCTTGCAGCAGTTGAGGAACTTGATTCAAATGATGGACTAACTGCAGGCGTATTGACCGGAAACGGGAGAGGATTCTGCTCGGGAATGGACCTTAAAGCTTTCGCAGCAGGAGGCCCGCCAAAAGGGTTTGACCAATTTCTTGAAACAGGATCAAAGAAACCACTAATTGCAGCAATTGAAGGATTTGCTTTAGCAGGTGGCCTTGAAGTTGCACTAACCTGCGATCTGCTAGTCGCAGCTAAAGATGCAAAAATAGGAATCAGAGAGGTCAAAGTCGGTTTATTCGCAGCGGGAGGAGCTTTGCTTCGATTACCTCGAAGGTTGCCGTACTCGGTAGCTATGGAGATGGCGTTAACTGGTCAACCTATAACATCTGACGAAGCGAAAAACTATGGATTAGTTTCACGAGTTACAGATAATGGAGGAACCATCGATGCCGCTCTAGAGCTAGCTGAACAGATAGCAGAGAATGCGCCACTAGCCGTTGCAGCTTCGAAAGCCTTAATACAAGCACAGCAAGGCATAACAGAAGAGGAATTTTGGGAACTCCAAAAACCTCACATGGTAAAGGTCTTCACTTCAAACGATGCAAAGGAAGGTCCAGCGTCCTTTGCCGAAAAGCGCTCACCTAACTGGTCAGGAACGTAGAGGNAAAAATTCCTCAACCAAAGGAGAAAACATGAAACTAGCAATGTTGCTTCCATACTCGAATAGGTTTTCGGAGGCAGTTGACCGAGTCGTCCAACTCGAAAAAGCCGGACTCGACTTAATCTATGTNCCCGAAGCATATGCTGCCGATGCAGTTTCAGCCATGGGATACCTAGCGGCGAAAACAGACACCGTGCAAATAGGGTCAGGAATTCTTCCAATATATAGTCGGACACCAACGCTATTAGCAATGACCGCTGTAGGCATGGATGAAATATCAAATGGCCGATTTGTTCTGGGCCTTGGGGCTTCAGGGCCACAGGTTATAGAAGGCTTTCATGGAATTCCATACAAGGCCCCGCTGGGCCACACCAGAGAGGCAATCGAGATATGCAGGAAGGTATGGAAGCGAGAGGAGAAGCTAACATACGACGGTAAGTACTACACGCTTCCTCTTCCGGAAGACCAAGGAACTGGATTGGGCAAACCTCTAAAAATCATCACCCATCCGCTGCGCCCAAACATTCCCATACACATAGCCTCACTAGGTCCAAAAAATGTGGAGCTCACAGCTGAACTTGCTGAAGGCTGGCTACCAACACTATTNATGCCCGACAAAGCAGATCTCGCATTTGGTGATGCTCTTAAAATAGGGCTTAGCAAACGAAGTAGCGATCTTCCTCCACTCGACATTGTTGCNGGAGGGATGGTAGCAATCGGTGACGATGTCAAACAGTANCTTGATTTCGGACGACCAAATACTGCCCTTTATGTCGGAGGCATGGGAGCGCGAGGTAGAAACTTCTACAATTCTTTAGTCCAACGATACGGTTTTGAACAAGAGGCTCTTCAAATTCAAGATCTCTATCTATCAGGTAAGAAAAAGGAAGCTGAAGCAGCAGTTCCTCTTGAACTACTCGAAGGCATGAATCTCGTCGGCCCGGAAGGCTACATTAAAGAAAAAATAGCCCAATTCGCCGAAGCAGGCGTGACCTACCTAAATATTGGACCGATCGGACCACCTGAAGAACAAATGAAAATCGTTGAAAAATTAAAGGAAATCATTTCCTAACGGCGANTGGGAACATCTACAAACCCTTCAGCGCCTCAACAGACGATCTTAAAGCATCATCACATTTCGTATCTACAGGTGGACGTAAAGTAACACCGCTAACGAGGCCACCGAAGCGTCTATGCACCTCATCGGCCAAATCATTAAATGAACAAGCAATAACAACTTGATGAAATAACTCATCAGATATCAACCGGTAGTTCTCCTCACCTTCACCAGACGAAAACCGTTTTCTCAGATCNACACCCAAATCCCTAAAGCCCAAAAGGTTCAGGGTCGGCGCGTAGGCAGGAGTAGAGTATAAGAAAGCAAGCATTCTTTTCTTTTCATCAATAAGTCTCTCACGCTCCTCAGCAGTATCTGTCACCACCGTCAACGGTGCAGCGATCACCGGAAAGACTCTTTTCTGATCTACACCAGAAGTGGAATCAATCAAAGGAATAATATTTTCTCTCAAATGGAGAGAATGCGAATTGGTTGGATGTGTAATTAAACCATCACACTGTTCAGCAGCCAATGCACTCAACTTCGGACCTACCGCTCCCAACCAAATTTCAGGAACGCGAATGTCACCTAAAGACTNAGGAATAAATTCATCCTGTAAACGAGACAAATTATANAACTCGCCCTGAAAGGGAACACACTCCCTCTTCCCAAAAGAATCAAAGCATGCCCTAACAGCACCAATATATTCACNCAACCTATTCACAGGTTTATCAAAGGGCATTCCATACCGTTCCTCAACATTTTTCCGGATCTGGGTACCTAAACCTAAATCAAAGCGACCCTCAGATAACTGTGCAAGATCCCAAGCAGAAAGAGCCGAAANCATGGGGCTTCTAACAAAAGCTAGAGCAACTCCTGTACGNACATGTAACGAAGACGTTGCTGCTAAAGCNAGAGAAGACATGACAAATGGGTCATGAACCATTTCAGGAATATGTAAAGTATCAAAACCCAAAGACTCAACCCGCCGAGCATAATCTCCAACATCACGCATCTGCATTCGAGGATTGATCCCGGCAACAATCTCCATTTATGCTCCTTTATCCCTTATCTAACAATAGAAGAATTTCCGCTGAGTTACTTCTCCACAGAACTTTCAACTAACGTCACATCATGATCCCTTTAATGGAATTCAAGCACAATGCCAGAGACTGGTTACAAAAAAATCTTGAAGTTGCACCTCCAAACTACGGAGCCATCCTGCCACCAGTACTAGAAAAGGAAGGAGTTGATTGGCAGAAAAGATTATTTCATGAAGGGTGGGCAGGAATTCACTGGCCCAAAGAACACGGTGGACTAGGGCTTACGCCTGAGCACCAATCTATTTGGCTCGAAGAATGCGCCCGAGCCGATGTCCCACCATACGTAAATATGGTTGGTGTCATTCTTGCAGGACAAGGCGTACAAATTTATGGGACAGATCATCAGAAGAATCTCCACCTCGAATCAATTATTGATGCCACACAGCTTTGGTGCCAGCTCTTTTCCGAACCTGAATCCGGATCAGATTTAGGGTCACTTCGCACCACAGCTGAACCAGATGGCGATGGCTGGGTAGTGAATGGCCAAAAAGTATGGTGCAGCGGAGGCCGTTACAGCAACTGGGGAATACTTATGGCCCGAACAGACCCCAATCTGCCAAAGCATCGCGGGATCAGTTTCTTCCTAATTGATATGCAGAGCGATGGCATAGAAACACGGCCATTGCGCCAAATGACAGGTGAAGCAGAGTTTGACGAAGTATTNTTCACCGATGTTTCACTCCCGCAAACCGCACTCCTCGGGCCACTAAATGGNGGCTGGCACGTAGGCATGGATATCTTGACGAAGGAAAGAGGCTCAATAGGGGCAGGAGCCATAACCATGCAGCGAAGACTAGATAGNCTTCAATCNCTAGCGAACAAAGAACTATCNCACGACAAACGTCAANAGCTTGTGCAATTACTNATAAAAGGAAAAAGTTATCAATACTTAGGTCAACGGCAGGGCCCGGCCGCATCGGTTTCATCTTCTTTGAACAAGCTAGGAATCACAGAATTAATGTTTGATATCGCTAANTTACGAGCAGACATTGCCGAAATTGAAGCACTATTATCCGGACATGGCTCNGACAGCCTTCTTGCAGCNCCGGGAGCGAAGATAGCGGGAGGGACTTCACAGATACAAAAGAATATCATTGGTGAGCGAATACTNGGCCTCCCAAAGGAACCCAACCCCAGCTGACTCAAATCAACTACTGCAACTGAGCATNGAACACCCGGCTCGATCCTTTGCCCAATCAGGACGCTTCACAAACCACTTATCAAATTCCGGTTGGTCATCGTANGGGTTTTTCAGCATTTTCTCAAGATCATAAAGCATGCTGAGATCACCTTGTTCCGCAGAATCTATCGCTAGTTGAGCCAAATAATTTCTCAACACGTACTTTGGGTTAACTTGATTCATTTGCGCTCTTCGCTGTTCGTCAGTGACACCCTGATTGCGTAGCACATCACAATAATGTTCGATCCAGCTACGAAGAGATTCCCAATGTACTTGAGGCTTAGACTCATGTTCGTAGTAAGCGCTCTTTAAGAGGGCGGTTATTTCATCAANATTGATGTTGGANCCCACCGTTATAGAAGATAACGAACGAAAAAAAATAGTCATATCTATTTCTCCCGTTTCAAGTATCGAGAACAAATCTGTAATAACTCTTTGCGATGGGTCTGAACTATGTTCAACCAATCCCAACTTNGCAGCTACCATGTCAGACCAACTTCGTGCAAAGATCNCCTCATACTCATCCAAGGCTTCTTGAAGTGGCTCAACATTTCCCACCANTGGATAAATCGCATTAGCTAACTGAGCCAAGTTCCAATGCCCCACAGCGGGTTGATTACGGAACCGGTATCGACGTTGGTGCCGGTCAGTAGTGTTAGGTGTCCAATCCGGATCAAAATCATCAATCCACCCATACGGCCCATAGTCAATCGTAAGTCCATGTATCGACATATTNTCTGTATTCATAACCCCATGTACGAAACCAACACGCTGCCAATGAGCCATCAATAGAGCTGTAGAGGAAACAACTTCTTTAAAAAAATCAACATATTTCTGAGGTGAATTGTCATCGATTTCACAAAAGTGATGCTTGATTGTGAAGTCAAGCAAAGTTCTCAGTCCATCAATATCTTCCCGAGCAGAAAAGATNTCAAAGTTCCCAAATCGAATAAATGAATCAGCTACACGGCACACAACCGCGCCNATCTCTTCAGCGAGATTACCATCGTAAAACATATCTCGAANAACGTTGTCTCCTGTGCTGCAAAGACTAAGTGCACGCGTTGTAGGAACGCCAAGGTGGTGCATAGCCTCACTGCATAAATATTCCCTTATGGAGGACCGAAGGACTGCTCTTCCATCACCACTTCGAGAATACGGCGTAGGTCCAGCACCCTTCAGCTGAAGCATGTAGCTATTGCAATCTATTCCTGTAACTTGCCCTAAATTGATTGCTCTACCATCACCAAGTTGCCCGGCCCAATTCCCAAATTGATGCCCCCCATAGCACATTGCATGTGGATCCATATCTGTGGTGACTGCATTTCCAGAGAAGATCTCTGCAAATTCAGTAGAATCCGCAACATCGCTCGTTATGCCAAGCAGTAAACGAACTTCTTCAGACACCGCAAGGGTCTTCGGAGCTGCCGTAGGAGTAGGAAAAACTCTTGAATANTATGCATTATGAACTTGACGGCGAGTATTAGTAAGCTGCTCATCCCCACGTAATTCATTTGTGAATGGGTTCTCAAAGACCACATCTCCTAATTCCACTTGTCGTATTTGTGATTCAGGTTTCTCCATCAAATCTTTCCTTTTCTAGCTTCTACGATAGTTCGCAAAAACTGTTGTCACCATCTACGATCAATCTGTGTGGAAACCTGAAGATGTAGATCCATTTAGCGATGAGCCTCAACCTGAAATAGCGGTTGTGCGAGCTGGCGAAGATTTAGACTGGGAAATAGTTGAATCATTTTTGCGGGACTCGTTGCCTCAAGAGATAGACACTGCTGGCAAATTTGAAGTCCATCAGTTTCCCAACGGTGCGGCGAACTTAACATACCTAGTTTCATTTGGGGCAACTGAACTTGTTTTGAGGCGACCCCCATTTGGGAATCTAGCCCCCGGAGCTCATGACATGGGTAGAGAATATAGGGTGCTA
>PATO01000017.1 GCA_002712415.1 Actinomycetota bacterium
AAATCCTCAAAGCCATCTCCATTTAAATCACCAACAGCCAATGAAGAACCGAAGGCATCACCAGCTTCAGAACCTCCCCGAACACCAGCAGTATTCTGAGTAAATATCGCATATTCGAAGGCTGGGATATCGAGTTGTGCCTTATCTCCCTTCCCCGAAGATGTTTGTGCCACTAAGTTTACTGAGTATGTCTGATTAGAAACTAATCCGCTGAAAGTACATGTTGCAACAAGTGTGATACAAGTATCTAGGGTCTGGTTGAAGCAATTAACACCATTGTTCAAACATTTCTCCTGAGCAAGATCTGCAACGTACACGAGTGAATTATCATTTATTGCAGATTCATTCCAAGAAATGACTACAGAATCAATACTCCGACTGTCAATGGTAAGGCCTGATGGAATGTCTGGCATATTTAGGAGGTGACAACAAGGGCCAACAAATGTGCCTAGAGTTGTATTTTCAAGGAATACTCTGAATGCCCCCTGATAATTTACCGTATCCGCCATCGCCCAATCTACAGATCCACTGGATAATGGGTAGGACTGTGCAAGAGGAATTGACTCCACTGGGTTTGTACTGGTGATAATCAGTTCTATACAGAAGAGTTCGCCATCATCTTGTAGTGCTGTATCGTCTATCTGCACTAACCAATTACCATTACTACTTTTCCCCGCGAAAGTTTCAAGGCTTTCGAGGGGTAATGAAAATCCCGTGAATGGAAGATTTCGTTCGCTGATGGATTGCGAAGCGAAAGAGGAGAAGTATGCGAGTTCGCCGCTACAACTCTTTGACCCTTCCCCCCAAATTTCTTGTCCGTCACGTGCACTTTCCCAACCATTACGATCAGCTAACAAGACATTACTTCCATCTGGGTGTGTGATTGCAATATTCAGATCACCGGGCCAAGTATGGTTTATTCTAACTCCTACTATTACGTCGAGAATCGTGTTCGTGTTAGTGACTGCAATCTCATAATTCCAAGGTCCGGCACTGTCTGGAAGAAGGTATCTATTCTGCGGACTTGATTCCACGAAATAACGATCTACTGAGATAGCTTGAATGTTCGTTGTTTCGTTCGGATCTCCTCCCCAAACCCATGATGTAAGCTTCTCACTACCGAATGCACTGGAAGTGAATTGATCGTAGGAGAGAAAGTTCAATGTTGGCTCGCCAATTGTAAACCAGGCAGTTTTCTTCATCTCTGTTCCAGAAATATCCTGGGTAGATGCAGTCACACTGATGTTTCCGACAGCGGTCGGAGTGAACGTTACAGAACTGCCAGTTGCCAGTAATTGATCTTGCTGGTCAGTCCAATTGATAGAGGACGAAATATTGCTTCCATCTGAGGCAATCGCAGTCGCAGAGAGAGTTATCGTTTGTCCGATGTAAATAATTTCGGTTGGGTTGTAGTTATTAAAGGTGATACTGCCAAAACTTCCAGAGTTAACAACAGCTTGTCCCCCGTCGAGTTCACCTCCTGAATATACCCGTCCATTCAATGAAACCGTTGATCTCGCATTATCAAGAATGATGGTGATAATATCTTCTGGCGTTAATTGGTTGTTTAACCCCAGTATTAAGGCTGCAACTCCAGTAACATGTGGAGCAGCCATAGAGGTTCCGTCCCAGCTTGTGTAACAGGGAGGAGAGGAGGAGCAAGCTGCTGAGTCTTCTGACATGGTGGAAAGAATGCTTACCCCTGGAGCTGCGATATCAACCGAATTCACTCCATAATTTGAAAAACCTGCTAGTGCCCCATTGCTGTTTATGGCTGCGACGCTAATAATGTTTGGTAGATCATATGCTGCTGGGTACATTGGATTAATATCAGAGTTGTGCCCGCTATTTCCTGCTGCGGCTACGAATAAGTGATTTTGTTGTTGAGCTGAAGCTATAGCCGAATAAAGAGCCGGTTCATAGCCTCCCCCGCCCCATGAATTATTGGAGATTTGAGCACCGTTAGCGACGGCATACTCTAGCGCTGAGATAGCCCACGATGTGACTCCGAATCCATCTTTGTCTAAGAACCTCAGTGGCATTATTTTCACATTGTTAGCAACTCCTGCTATCCCTTCGGAATTATTGCGAATTGCGGCTATCGTCCCAGATACGTGGGTTCCATGGCCGTGCTCATCCTGTGGGGTGTTGTCGTATTCACCTGTAAAATCCCAACCGTTGACATCATCTATATAGCCGTTACTGTCGTCGTCGATCCCGTTGTTTGGTATTTCGTTATCGTTGGTCCAGATGATTGAGGATAAATCAGGGTGATTGATATCAACACCAGAATCAATAACTGCGACTACAACTTCGTCAGCACCAGAGCTAACCAACCATGCGGTTTCTGCATCTACCCCATGGATGTTGTTGAGTCCCCACACGTCACCGATTAAAGGGTCATTAGTATTAGCTGCCGTTAAGCTAATCGTCTGATCAAATGCTACTTCTGTGATCACGGAACTTCCACCAAGGTAGTTATAAGCGTTTAAAGCTCCCATAGGTGTCTCTATGAGGTACCAGTTACTCGTCGGATAGTGCTCAACAATTGATCCATTAATTTCGTTGAGAAGATTCTGGACCTCGTTTTCGGGTGCACTATCTGTGAACTTAGCCAATACCGCATAAGGATTCTGTTTCAAGGATGGATACTTGTTAATCATTTTCCCAGCTAATTTTCGTGCGAGTTCCCCTGAAGATGTCTCGGGAAAGCTAACTATTTCTGAAGTTTCTAGTAGCATCTGCTCTGGGTCCTTCTCATCAGCTGCTACAGTAGCCAACCCTACAGTGCCAAGTATCAAAGCCCATACAGAAGTGAGTGACGTTATTAGCATAAAGTTGCGAACGCTACGACTCGCTTTCATCTACTAATGTTACCTTTATTTTTTAAAGATACCAGTCGCGTATTCCAAGAAGGTTCTGTATAGCTTGAAGTGATGTCCTACGAAGTTGCCCTATTTGATTTAGATTCTACTTTGCTCGATTCTGCACTTTCTGAGCAATTGGCTTTAAAAGCTTCATTTGAATACTATTCCGTTAGCTTTACAGATGAGGTTCTAGATAAGTATAAAGTTATAAACTCAAAGCTCTGGAAAGATTTTGAAAAGAACACCATCGAACTCGAGCAACTTAGGGTTGAACGATTCACCAGATTATGTTTTGAGTTAGACTTAGAAATTCAGTCCAATGAAATAGCGAATATTTACGAATATAACCTAGGAAAATCTGGACAACTTTATACTGGGGCGAGGGAGTTGCTTGCTCGAATTAAAAGATCAGCAAAAACGGGCTTAATAACAAATGGGCTTGAATCTGTTCAGAAGGCGCGATTGAAACATTTCAATCTTTATCAGTATTTTGAGGTGATATTGATATCTGGTGAATGTGGATTAGCGAAACCTGATCCAGCAATCTTTCAGTCTTCATTAGAGTTACTGGATCATGACCGCAAGGAATCGGTTTTGATGATTGGGGATAGTCTTTCATCTGATATTGCAGGTGCAAATAATTTTGGCATTGATTCATGCTGGTTTAACCCCAACCGGTTGAAATTGCAGTCGGGCAACGCACCTACGTTTACCGTCTATTCATTAGAAGAAATAGCTCCTTTTTTTTAGGGAAAGAAGCAATATAGCAAAGCTATATATCAAAGAATCTTTTGATTGCGTATTCGGTTTCTTCAGCGGAGGTGAAGAGTATTCCAGCCATTCCAGCTTGCTCAGCGCCTTTTATGTTGTGATCGAGATCATCAATCATTACGCAAGAATTTGTTTGCGTGCCTAACTTGCGTGCAGTCAATTTGTAGATCCATTCATCAGGTTTTCGTATCCCAACTCGTGAGGAATCAACGATACAATCAAACGATTTAGTATTGATAGTTTGTTCTATTACCGGCCAGAATTCTGGAACCGAGTTGGTAAGTAGCCCTACTTTGATTCCAGTTTCTTTTAATTGATTCACAATTCGTTCCATAGTCCGATCAGGTTCATTTACTGCATCAGCAACCCACCTTTGAAAGTAATCTAAGTCGAATGAGAGATTGTGGCTGTCAAAGATCTTTTGCATTCTTTGTCCAAAATCTTCGTTTAATGGTTGACGGCCGCATTCAGCATCGAACCAGGGATTATCATCGCCACTGTCATGTCCAAGAAT
The DNA here is from genome assembly GCA_002712415.1 of Actinomycetota bacterium. Classification (GTDB taxonomy): domain Bacteria; phylum Actinomycetota; class Acidimicrobiia; order Acidimicrobiales; family UBA8592; genus UBA8592. Next base: position 4,153 of record PATO01000017.1, read on the forward strand.
TAATCCCATAATCATTTCTTTACCAGCGCCAAAATGATCCGCTAACATCTCGACTCGGCCAAGTGGTGATTTAGCCATTACGCCTCCATAGTCGAAAATGGCAGCTTTGAAGTTAGTGGAATTCACTTTCTCAGAATACACCGCATATTTCAGGCTGTAACCCTCTATTCTTAAGCAATGGACTCTGGTGAGGAAACTTACAAATATCGCTACGATGCGAGTCTCGCCAATCATATAGAGCTTAAATGGCAGAGTAAATGGGAAGAAGATGGCACTTATCATGCTCCCAATCCATCCGGACCTTTGGCGGATTCAACTGGCCGGATTGATCTGCCAAAATTGTTTATCATGGATATGTTCCCCTACCCCTCGGGAACTGGCCTTCACGTTGGACATCCTTTGGGCTTTATTGGCACAGATGTCTACGCACGTTATAAGCGGATGACTGGGCATAACGTTCTTCATACGATGGGGTATGACGCGTTTGGGCTGCCGGCGGAGGAACACGCTCGCCAAACGGGGCAACACCCACGCGAAAATACGAATGCCAATATTAATAACATGCGTAAGCAACTCAAGCGTTTGGGATTGGGTCACGACCCAAGACGTTCTATATCTACAACAGACCTTGAGTATTACAAGTGGACACAATGGATATTCCTGCAATTATTTAACTCGTGGTATGACACTGACCTCAAACGAGCTCGCCCAATTAAGGAACTAGAAACTAAGCTTGAAGACGGTGAGATCATCGTAAATGAAAATGAGTTATGGTCCGCATGTTCGCCCCANCGAAAGAGGGAGATTGTCAATAGTTTTCGTCTGGCTTACCTAGCAGAGGCACCGGTAAATTGGTGCCCGGCCTTGGGTACAGTTTTAGCCAACGAAGAAGTGACAGTTGATGGGAGAAGCGAAAGGGGCAATCACCCCGTCTATCGGCGACCCTTGAAACAATGGATGATGCGCATCACAGCATATGCTGATCGTTTACTTGAGGATTTGGAGAGTCTCGATTGGACTGAAGCAATAAAAACTATGCAAAGAAATTGGATTGGTAAAAGTGAGGGCGCTGTGATTAACTTCGCTGCCCAGGAAGCAAATATTTCTGTATTTACGACTCGTCCTGATACTATTTTTGGCGCAACGTACCTCGTGCTCGCGCCTGAACACCCCTTGGTTGACTCTTTGTGCCAAACTGATTGGTCTTCAGAGGTTGATGCTCGGTGGACAGGAGGATTTGAAAATCCACGTTCTGCAATTGACGCTTATCGAGCTCAATCTAATCAAAAGTCTGACCTAGACAGACAAGAGAATAAGGATAAGACTGGCGTTTTTCTGGGTGCTTACGCTAANGCACCTGTTACAGGGAAAGAAATTCCGATATTTATTTCTGATTATGTTCTCATGGGCTACGGAACTGGTGCCATTATGGCTGTCCCNGGCCAGGATGAACGGGATTGGGAATTTGCCGAAGTATTCGGTTTAGATATCATTAGGACCGTTCAACCTCCTGATGATTGGGATGGAAAGGCATATGTAGGTGATGGTCCCGCAATCAATAGTGACTTCCTAAATGGACTATCAATAATTGAAGCGAAGAGCGCAATAATTCGTTGGCTTGAAGATAATAGTGAGGGTAGCCGCCAGATCTCTTATAAATTACGTGATTGGCTGTTTAGCCGACAGCGATATTGGGGAGAGCCGTTCCCGATTGTTTACGATAAGGATGGGCTACCNNATCCCGTACTAGAAGATATGTTACCAGTCGAGCTTCCTGAACTGATTGACTGGGCTCCACGGNCCCTTGATGAAAATAGTGACCCTGAACCACCACTTGGCAGAGCACAAGACTGGTCTACGGCGATGCTTGATCTTGGTGATGGGCCTCAGGAATATATCCGAGAATTGAATACGATGCCTCAGTGGGCAGGTTCGTGCTGGTACTACCTNAGATACCTGGATCCATTGAATAGTGAAGAATTTGTAAGTGAAGATATTGAAAAGTATTGGATGTCTGGTGAAACGGGTGGTGTGGATCTTTACGTCGGTGGCGTTGAACACGCTGTACTTCATCTTCTCTACAGTCGNTTTTGGCATAAGGTCTTGTTTGATTTGGGTCACGTGAGTACCCCTGAACCTTTTCAACGCCTTTTTAATCAGGGCTATATTCAAGCTGCCGCTTATCAAGATGAAAGAGGCATGTACGTTGACGCTGCAGACGTATCTCAAGTTGGGGAAAAGTTTTTCTATCAAGAGATTGAAGTTCAGAGATCGTTCGGGAAAATGGGAAAATCATTAAAGAACTCTGTCACACCAGATGAAATGTATGAAGAGTACGGGGCTGACACGCTTCGACTATATGAGATGTTCATGGGTCCGTTAGATCAAGATCGCCCATGGGAAACAAAATCTGTGATTGGATCTCAGCGCTTAATTCAGAGAGTATGGCGTAATCTGGTGAACGAGGAGACCGGTGAAATCACTGTCAGTGATAACCAACCTGATGAAACGCTTAATCGTCTTCTGCATCAAACGATAGATTCTGTTAACAATGATATGAAAAATTTAAGATTTAATACCGCTATTGCACGTATAACGGAATTAAATAATGAGATTACTAAACTTGAATCCCCTACTCCTAGAGCTGTAGCAGAGCCTTTAGTTCTTCTCCTNGCTCCGTTAACTCCCCACATCGCTGAAGAGCTCTGGGAAAAGCTCGGTCACGATATGTCAGTTGTCTACGCAAAGTTTCCAGTAGCTAATGGGATGCTTCTTGTTGAGGACGAAGTAGAAATACCAATTCAGATTAATGGCAAAGTAAAGANTAAAATTAAAGTTGATTCAAACGTGTCTGATGAGGCATTACAAGAAATGGCGCTTGCTAATGAAAAGATCCGATCTCTTCTTGACTCGAGTACCCCTAAGAAGGTNATCATTATTTCTGGAAAATTAGTGAACATTGTTCGCTAGCCTTTGAGACGCCTGTGTTTAGAGTAAGGTTTCGCTATGGGGAGAGATGATCGGTCCGGACTTTTTTACACGAATCCTGAATTAGGCCAAANATTTAGTGACCTATACGGTGAATTTTGGTGTAACGGTCAAGTCGCTCATGATTTGAAAGAAGTTTTACGCCTTCGAAACGCCCGAATTACAGATTGTGGGTATTGAAAGAACATCAGATTTTCTCTCGCCCGTGAGGCGGGACTGACTGAGAAGAAAGCGTCGCAAATAACAGATAACTGGAGTGATAACTCAATATCCCGTGAATGGAGAGCTGCCTTAAAGCTTACAGACTGCCTTATACAATCTCCGGAAAAGTCAATCAACCAGCTTGATAGTGGTCTTGGAGAGTTTTTCAACACTTCAGAAATCACCGAGATGGCATTAGGCNTAGCATTATTTCACGGGTTTTCAAAGATGCTAATCGCNCTTGGAAGGGAACCCGATGAAATGGAAACCACTGTCATCCCGACACCCACCCCATCGCTCAAACGCTTAGATAAGGTCTTNGAACCGGATAATCCTATGCATGTAATTTTATCTCCCTCCCCNAATCTTCGCGATAGATGGCTCGATCTTGAAGATGCTCTCTGGATTAGTCAGTCCTATCCGACAACAGAACTGCTGGCTGTACGAGGCCGATTGGCTGAATTACTTCCTATACCCAATGCTTTTCGTAGCTATTATCTNTCTGCCGGCAGCGGCAATTCATCATTGAGTATCGCAGACCAATTTTTTTATGACGTTCGTTCAATAACTGAAGAACAAAGGAACGAGATATCTAATAATTTTGGAACTGANGGATTGGTAGTCCTTATGATTTGTTTAGCGCTTTACGACGGCGCCTTTAGAATCGTTTCTGTACTTGATCATTGAGAAAAGTTATCTGAATAGAAAACGCAATACATCTCGCTGACATGAGGAGCATAAAGCTTATCTAGACCTCTGCCGCATGTCCCATTCGTTTCAATAATATCCCAGACCTTTACATCGTGACGCCCTTGACATGGCACGTCTTCAAAAACAGGGATTATATTCATGCATTTGAATGGTTCCGATTGTTCATTTGGCGGAATGTAATCATTTTCCGGTCTATCCGTTTCTGAGTTTCCTGAAATCACGAGGCCGCCAATTAGTATGCCTATTACGAAAATGAAAAGAATCGCTAAGGGAATAGGTCGCATGAGTTTCGCTATTCCCTTGATTTCCATCTCTTCTTTTGTCGCAATCTCGGGGCCTTTTTTTCTGATTGATTCCCCATGAGCTGTGAACTCCTCTGAGATATCTTGGTAAGAGAAGCCTGATTTAATTGGCTCTTTGGGAACAATTAAACTTTGGTCATATTGCTTTCGTTTAGCTTCATCAGAGAGCACTCCCCATGCAATGTTAAGTTCTTGCATTTCTCGTGAACGCTTTTCAGATTCGGCCTTAGTCAAGTTTCGATTATTATCGGGGTGTAACACCCTTGCTTTCTTAAGATACGCCTTCTTGATCGCTGCAAGTTCAGTTTTAGGGTGTACACCTATGACCTCATAATGGGTCTTTTTCCGAGGCAATATATCTACCCTTTCTCAAATGCTTGTAGCGTCTATTCTATTCAATCCTAAGGAAGGTTCCTAACCATAGTCACCTTGTCATTTGCCAGAGGTGCGGTGGAGATGAGGATCTAAATGGGAAGAAGGTTGGGGATGAGATTTTGTTGAATACCAGTCTTGCGGTTTGATCTGGAGCAGGAATTTATTAACCAGTTGCATGAAATGCCTCTCATTCGATGTGTATCCAGCATTCGAAGCAGTTGTTCTAAAATCTCGCGAGACTCAATTGTCAGTGGAAAGTTCTAAGTTAATTTATCTGTGTACCTGATGTGATACTGCAAGGCTAGGAGAATACCAGAGAGCAACTCCCCCATCATGGCGAAGGATCTCCCCAACGCCTGAATTAGTCTAAGGCGTCGGCCAATTGGTCTAGTTCGGCAATTCGTGATCCCTTTATTAATATAATTGCGTCACTGTTTTGACTCTTTTCGCCAGTTATGAAAGCCAATGCATCCTCCCAAGAACTAACGTCCTCGCCACCGTATTTTGGCTCAGCGACAGAGATCCACTGGATGCCATCATCAGTCAGCCTGGAACCAATTTGCCGATGAGCTTCTTCACTAGCGCTTCCTAATTCAGCCATTGTTCCAACCACCGCATACTTATGTTTTCTGGGAGAAGATAGAAGAGTATCAATAGCTGCATTCATTGATGTTGGGTTTGCGTTATATGAGTCATTAATGACCAGTGCCCCACTTTTGAGATTCTTGCTTTCCATCCTCATTGGCGACAGATGAATATCAGCTAATGACGAACACAAGTCTTCTAACGAAAACCCCATTGTGAGACCGGCACTTATAGCCGCTAGCGCATTTGTGACATTATGGACACCCGGTATATTCATTCTTGTAGAAGCTGTCCCCCAAGGAGAAGTTATTTGAAAGTTGGTAGTGAGATCATTGTTTATAGAAATCTTTCGTGCAGTCACTGTCGCATCTTCTAATCCATAAGTCACTATTTCTGCGTTAGTTCGCTTTGACATTTCTGCAACTCTTGGATCATCGTTATTTAGAATTGCCGTACCGGAGGATGGAAGCAATTCAACTAAAGCTCCTTTAGTCTCAGCTATGTGATCTATGTCTTGGAAAAATTCCGTATGGGCAGAAGCTACGCGAGTTACTATTCCAATAGTTGGGTTTGCTATTTTTGCTAGTTCAGCAATTTGGCCTGGCCCTCTTGCACCCATTTCTAAAATTAGGTGTTTGGTTGAAGTCTCCGCTGAAAGAATGGTTAGTGGCAAACCCAGCTCATTATTAAATGAGAGCTTGCTTACGTGGACTTCTGTCAAGTTCCTTAGAGAAGCAAACAAGATATCCTTTGTCGTAGTCTTTCCGACGGAACCGGTAACACCTATAACATCCCCTGTGATTCTTTTTCGCTCGAATTTTGCTAAATCTTGAAGAGCTATCAGTGTATCGTTTACCTTTACTGCATTACCTTGAGGTTTGCCTTCCGAGAATAAATGACAACAAGCCCCATTTCTTATTGCATCGCTTACGAAATCATGACCATTTCGCTTCGCTTTAATCGGTACGAATAATTGATTCTTATCTATCAACCGTGAGTCTATAGAAACTCCGTTTACCACNGCGCTAGGGTCACCAATTGCTTGACCACCGGTGATGTCCACTATTTCTTTGATAGTTAATTTCATTGCCTTAAGTGACTTTGCTATCGGCTTGGTTTCGGGAGTTCATTAAGGAAGGTATGGCAGGGGGTTTACTGGTGCGCCGCTTTGACGAACTTCAAAATGAAGGTGGGGTCCTGTTGATAAGCCAGTAGTTCCGCATTGTCCTATTTGTTGACCTGCAACTACATAATCATTTACCTGCGAATTAAAGGCTGACAAGTGTGCGTAGAGTGTAGAAAGAGAGTTAGCGTGCTGGACGATTATCGTATACCCATAGCCTCCATAGTATTGAGCCATAATGACTATGCCGTCTGTTGCTGATCGTATTGGATCTCCTGTCCAGCAATTGAAATCAACGCCGTTATGCATTCTTGTGTAACCTAAAATTGGATGTAACCTTGGTCCAAACCAAGAGGTTATTGCTCCAGGTGATGGCAAAACCCATCCGGCCTCAGTTATCTCCCCAAGCCTTGCCTCTAATTCGGCTCTTCGCCTTGCCTCTTCGAGTTCGCGAGCTATTCTTTCTTCCTCTGCTGCTATGAAGTCAGTGATTTCTTGTTGTTCTTCAACTGCAGTTGCCAAGACTGAATCCCAGTGGGCCCTTCTTACATCTAATTCTTTTTTGATTTCTTCACGAACAGCTTTTTGAGCATCCAGCTCTACGCGAACTTGCTCAAGTTCTTCACGTATCGCATCAGCTTCCTCTTGGGCAACTGCTGCTTTTGTAAGTAGGTAGGAGCGCTCTTCTTGAATTAATTTAAGCTGATCGAGAACATCGTTTGTGTTGCTGCTGATTAGGTCCAAAAGCGCTATCTTATGAGCTGCAATTGTCGCGTCTTCTGCCTCAAACCAAGCTTCGGTTCTTCGGTCGCTCATTCCGATATATGACTCAACTGCATAGGTAAGTGCTCTTTGCTCAATTTCTTCTATTTCGCTAGCAATTGCTAGAAAGTCTTCCTGAGCTTGGATTTTTGTGTCTAACGCTGCCTGCAGTCGCTGTTCAGCTGCTTGTGCTTTCGCTTCTTGAAGATTTACTAGACTTGTTGCAGCCTCAAGTGCAGCGACGACTTCAAGATCTTCTGCTTCCAAAAGAGCTATTTCCGCTTCGGCTGCAAGTTGCTCTTGTCTTTTAAGCTCTCGTTGCTCCTTTGCTTCTTCTATTACCTCATTATCATCCTGCGCTACCAGCGCACTAGCTGGGAGAAGAAGGGAAGCTCCGATAGCTAACAGAATTGATACTTTTAGCATCCTCATTGAAGGTCCCATATAGACAATATTAGTTCCTCTGATGGTGATTTATGTATCAGGATCATTTGTTTTTACTCTGATTAGAGGAAGGATGAGGTAGCCTTAGATCATGAATTCAGAGGTTTTAGATGTAGACATGCTTGCGTTTGAGCGTGGGTCTAGCAACACTAAACAAGCTGTTGTTGATGGAGTTATGAAAAGTTTAGAAACTGGTTTCGTTTACACCTCTCATGACATGTCCCAAGATTTTCTGGACGAAGTTTACGGCATGCTTAGCGAATTTTTTTCAAAACCATCCTCGGAAAAGGAAACAGCAAAAGCTGAAGGTACAAACGGACAGCGTGGCTACACGGGACTTTTAGTAGAAACTGCAGCTATATCTGATGTTCCTGACTGGAAGGAGATGCTCAATTGGGGAAAAGATATACCTAAAGGACATCCGCTCAAGAAGCGATATCCGCACAGATTCTTCAACAATGTATTCCCTGAAGATCTCGTTCCTGGAATCACNGGAACTTTAGAGAAGTTCCATGATGTAGTTCTAGATTTGCAACTTAGGTTCCTCCGAATAATTGCTTCAGGGTTGAAGGCGTCAGAAACGTTCTTTGATTCATTTGTTCCTGGTGGGGCAACGCTAACGAGGGCGATTAACTACCCCGCTATGAATTTAGCACCGGATGATAATCATTTGTGGGCGGAAGAACACGGTGACATAAACCTGATCACGGCACTGCCCCGTGCAACTGCAAGAGGTTTGCAAATCAAAAGCAATGGACNGTGGATTGATGCTACCCCTCCNGATAATCACCTCATAATNAATACTGGCATTATGCTTGANCATATTAGCAACGGATTAATCCCANCAGGCATCCANCGTGTTGTAGCTGATGAAGGTCANAGTGAAGGGAGNATGTCCATAGTCCAATTTTGCCATCCCACTCCATGGACAATACTTTCTCCATTATCAAGCTGCATTCATGAAGCTCGACCACAGCGCTACGCGCCAATCACCGCAGCAGATCGACTTGATCAAGTGCTGTGGGAAATTAACCTGATCGAAGATAACCGTCGCGTTGATTAGCAGTTTTGCAAGACTGTGACTGAAGTGTGATAATAAATTCGTGTCGACCCTATTAGCCCATGTCAAAATCAAGCAAGGTTTTGAAGACCACTGGGAAGCAATTGCACAAAAGGTCTTTTCCGCAACCCATGATAATGAGGACGGGTGCGTTAGATATGAGTACTGGAGAGGCTCTAAACCGAGAACGTACTATGTACTCCTTTCATTTCAGAGTTTTGATGATTTCATGATCCATCAGGTCGCAGATTATCATCACAATACTGATTTTCGAGACTGCTTTGAGGATTTTAATTTGGAATGGGTTGACCCGCTAGAGAACGCCTCGCCTTTGACTAAATCCGAAACTTTAGGAGAGACGAGAGTTGATAAGGGTGATGTTTGGAATAATTACGTTCGAAACCACAGTAGCGAAACTCCTGAATGGTGGCTTAAACAGCGGAAATAAACTAGCTATAGATACTAAGTAATTGAGTCCCTGGTATTGAAGTTTTAGCGCCTATTGCATCAAATCCTTATTACAGCAATAGGCTAAAATTATGGGATCATTTATTTCTGAGATTTTTAATGAGGACCTCTGGACTGAGGTAAGGGGATTTAATTTTGAAGATATCACTTACCACAAAGCTACGGATCAGGGTACTGTTCGGATAGCTTTCAATCGGCCTGAAGTCAGAAACGCCTTTCGGCCAGCAACAGTTGACGAGCTTTACCGAGCGTTAGACCATGCTCGCATGAGTACAGATATTGGCTGCGTACTACTCACGGGTAATGGGCCATCGTCAAAAGATGGCGGTTGGGCGTTTTGTTCAGGTGGTGATCAAAGAATTCGTGATAAAGATGGGTATAAATACGCTGACGGAGAGTCCTCTGAATCTATCGATACTTCAAAAGTAGGGCGGCTACATATACTTGAGGTTCAACGGTTAATTCGTTCGATGCCAAAACCAGTCATTGCTGTAGTTAACGGATGGGCTGTCGGTGGCGGCCATAGTCTTCATGTCACTTGTGATTTAACAATCGCTAGTGAGGAATTTGCAAAATTCAAACAAACCGATACTGATGTAGCTAGTTTTGATGGCGGATTCGGTAGCGCTTACCTATCTCGACAGGTGGGACAAAAGTTTGCTCGAGAAATATTTTTTCTGGCAAATGAATATTCAGCTCATGAAGCGAAAGAAATGGGGATGGTTAATCTAGTAGTTCCTCACGAGGACTTGGAGGATGCAGCTCTCGATTGGGCAAAAAGAATCAACGGCAAATCGCCAACCTCTAATAGGATGGCAAAATTCGCGCTCAATCTTATCGATGATGGACTTATAGGACAGCAAATCTTCTCCGGAGAAGCCACCAGACTCGCTTATATGACTGATGAAGCTCAAGAGGGCCGTGACGCGTTTCTAGAGAAGCGTGATCCAGACTGGAGTCAGTACCCATACCACTTCTAGAGATAATTACCGCTTTTCGAATGTAACGTGAAGATCTTTAAATGAACGAAGTGTAAAATTCATGTGGTGTTGGAAGCTATTTTTCCCTTCTGCAAATTTAAAGTTTTTCATCCGTGAGAGCAACAGGTTTGTAGCTATATTTTGCTCCAACCTTGTGAGTCCTGCTCCTGGACAGTGTGTTTCCCCTATTGAAAAAGCTAGATGCTTGCTTGCATTTTTTCGATCCAAATCAATATCAGCTGGGCATTCAAATTGGTTTGCATCTCTGTTCGCTGCAGCATAACGCATGTGAATGTGTGAACCTTTTGGGATAGCGATTCCATTTAGTTCGACATCTGCGATTGTGTGACGATCCATGCCTTGTGTGGGAGATTCCAATCTCAGGACTTCTTCAACGAAAGTCGTTATCTTATGTGGATTATCGGCTAGGTGTCTTTGTATATCTGGATTTTCAATAAGCATCCAAAGTCCAGATGTGAGAGCGAAAGTAGTCGTTTCATTCCCACCTATATACAGGTGGTCAATGATGTTGATAATTTCAGTATCCGTTAGCATTCGTGTTTCTTTGTGAAGTTTCACTGGCGTGTGAACTAGATAGTTAACCACATCAGCTTTAGGGTTATCCTTCGGATTTTTTCTTCTATCTTGTATGTGGTCGTAGATGTAGTGTTGGAACTCAACCATTAATCTTGAAACTTCTCGTTCCTCCTCTGCTGTCAATTGAAGAGAGAACGGAGCTACCCATGCTTCGCTCCATACCTTGAGATTCTCAAGATCTTCAAGCGGAAAGCCCATCATGACCGTAATGACCATGGAAGGTAATAGTTCTGCGAATTGTGATACATATTCAACTTCTCCGTCATCGATCCATGTGTCTATTAATCCGTTTGCGGTATTCGTTATCAGTTCCGTTTGACTCTTTGACCCTGTTACAGAGAAGAAATGGTCAATCATATCTCTGTATCGCCTATGGTTTGGTGGGTTTGAACCTAAGACCGATTGTTTTGGCCAACCGTTGGCCGCAAAGTAGTCTTGTGCGTCCTTATCGGCAATAAGAGGTCGTGATTTACCTGCCCCACGTTTGAATGTGTCTGTTTTTCGTAATATTTGATGGATATCTTGATAACGGGTCAGGAAATATGTCTCGGTGTCAGGTACATGATAGACAGGGCACTCGGTGCGAAGAAGATCGTAGGTCGGGTACCAATTCTCAATGGTCTCTGCTGCAAAAACATCAACTTCACTTATTGACTCTGGTGATGCACTTTCCATTGGTAGCTCCCTTTTTTTCAGATTAGCAAGTTCTCAATTATTTTCAATGAATCGTTAGTCGCAGCGAGATGAACATGGCACTATGTAGAAATGAATTATCAAATAAATCCGAGAGTTATCAGCCCCCCTGCAGCGAACTACAGTCATGCAGTCTTATCAACGAATCCCGAAAAGATAGTCCACACCTCTGGCGTTGTTCCAGTCAATGTCGATGGCGAAACTCCTCCTGCGATTAGCGATCAAGCAGATCTTATATGGTCAAATATCACTGACATCCTTCGAGAAGCCCACTTAGAACTGAGTGATATCGTTTCGATAACCACATACGTAGTTTCTGGAAATAGCTTAGAAGAGGTAATGCACTCTAGAGACCAACAACTTGGCAACCATAAACCTGCGTCTACCTTGGTTGTAGTTCAAGAGCTAGCAAATGCGGAGTGGAAAATGGAAATTTCGGTTGTAGCAATCAAATAATGATGACCAATAATTTATGCAATTACGTCGTAACTGACATGTAACTCTTTGAGGCCACGCAAGACGAAAGATTCTTCATATTCGTATTTGTTCTTATCCTCCAGTAGCTGAAGATTTTTTATATTTGCTAGGAGTAATTGAATAGCAATACGTGCCTCTTTCCTGGCAAGTAAAGCGCCTATGCAGTAGTGTTCGCCATGACCAAAAGCTAGATGCTCTCGTGCATTCTCTCGGTCAACAAGAAAGTCATCTGGATTATCGAATATCTCTGGGTCTCTATTAGCGGCAGCATATATGACCCAAAGATGATCTCCAGCTTTAATTTCAACATCATTGACTTTCGTATCTTCTTTTGCCATTCGAAATAGTCCACCAACCGGAGCTTCGTACCGAAGGCCCTCTTCAATGAAGTTATCTATCAGATCTGGGTTACTTCGCAACTTATCTTCAAGCACGCTATCCACGGCAAGTCTATGAATTAAATTTGTCAGTAATTTAGTAGTTGTTTCATTACCAGCAACTAGAAATTGTTGAAGCATTGAAAGCATTTCTGCATCATTTAACTCTTCATCATTTACTTCGGCCGTAGCAACGTCTGAGATAATATCCTCAGTTGGATTAGCTCTTCTCTCAATGAGCAAATTTCCGAAAAATTCATTAAACCCTTTGAGAGAAATGAGATAATCTCTAACTTTGTCGATGCTAGGGTCGGGATTTCCTACGGGCATTACAAGGTCATCTGACCATTTTTTAAACGTATCGAGATCATCTATTCCGACTCCCAGAGCTTTGGCAATGATTGTCATCGGAAGCCCTACCGCAAATTCAGAGACAACTTCCATTTCGGTCTTTTCTCGTATTGGTCCCAGCAAATCTATTGTCACCTGTTCGATCATAGGCTCCATACCTTTTAGCCGACTTGGCCTAAATGCGCGATTTACTGCTTTTCGTTGCCGACGATGTTCGGGAGGGTCAGCATTGAGCAAAACAGCGGCATTCGCTGCATTCGCAAGAAATGTTTCAAAGTATTGAGCCATCTCCGGATCCTTTGCTAGTTCCTCCATAGCAAGCGCAAAACCATTTCGGCCATCTCGTGGCCCAGTGGGAGAGAGCGAAGAGAAACGGTCAGTGTCATGCAATACTTCCATGACGTCGTCATATCTAGTGCATACCCATGCCCCTAGTTTGTCGCTGAAGTAGATTGGTGACTCTTGCCGTAATTCTGAAAAAATGGGATAAGGGCAACCTATCGCCTCTTGATCTCTTGCGATTAAAGCGTCTAATTGATCTGTCACATTAGCTCCTTTCGTATTACCTAAATACTAGTCATACTGTCGTCAACTCTTAAAGTTTGCTATTTTACATAGCTTGCTAGGGGGCATACAAGAAAGAAAGCTAGATCCAATCTCGTCATTAGTCACCTTTGGGAAGGGGCTTTGTCTATAGGTTGAGCATACCTCCATCGACTCTAATGACTTGACCAGTCACATAGGAAGCAAGGTCAGAAGCGAGGAAGCAGATGACATTTGCGATCTCCTCTGGCGTCCCCCATTTACCCAAAGGAACTCTCTTCACGAAATTCTCCAACACGTTCTCTTCTCCGAGAAGCTCAAAGGTCGGTTCCCACATCTCGGTCAGGCATAATCCGGGTGCACACGCATTGACTCGCACTCCCTTGTTAGCCCATTCATTAGAGAGGTTCTTGGTCAGTGTGTTCAGTCCCCCCTTTGATGCAGCATAGGCTCCTTGAGTTCCTCCAGCTCCAGCAGCTGCTGTCGAGGTGACATTCACAATATTCCCCTGCGTAACGAAGAGATCTTTGGCAAAGATCTGACACAGCATAAATACTTGTCTCAGATTCACGAGAAGTGTTTCATCAATCGCTTGAGATGTTGCTCGATGTGCTGGTTCGTTCCGTTCGACAGCTGCATTGTTCACNAGAATNTTGANCTTCTCGAACTTCTCTATTGTTCGAATCCTGATNAGCTCAATGCTTNGGTCAGCTGNTAANTCNCAATCGACAACAAGNGCTTCNTTCTGTAANTCATCNGCAATNGCTNTCAGCNTGTCTTTACTTCNAGAAACGAGAACAATNTTCGCTCCTTCTGCATCNAACTGGCGAACTGTGGNTTCNCCGATTCCTCGACTCGCNCCGGTAACGACAGCAACTTTTCCTTGCAAGTTGTAGTTCATCGGTCTCCGTTCTTTGTTCATTTTGCTACGAGTAAAGCAAAGTAGTCCTGATAATGGCACAATAGAGAGATGGATACGCAATTTGATATCAAATCNTTTGAGACCATAACGGTTGAAATTCANAATAATGTTGGAAAAGTTTCNTTNAATCGCCCTGAAGTGCTTAATNCTTTTAACNACAGAATGTGCCATGAGGTTGAGCAGACTTGGAAAGCATTTCGGGTAATGGACGAAGTTCANAGCGTGTTATTGACTGCNAANGGTGANAANGCATTTTGTGTTGGAATTGACCGCAACGATGGCATGTCGGCCCTNGATGATTCTGAGAATCTATANGGGACGTCAAATAACTTTATGTATGACGACCCTGGCGATGCNCTAGGCCCTAAATCGTGTGANCTTTGGAAACCTGTNGTTACCGCAGTCAACGGAATGTGTTGCGGAGGNGCTTTTTATTTGTTAGCTGAAAGTGACATCATCATTGCAAATGAGAGCGCAACGTTTTTTGACCCNCATGTNACTTANGGTATGCCNGCNGTTTACGAGCCAATGAAAATGGCTCAACGTGTACCACTAGGTGAGATTCTGCGCCTCACTCTGCTAGGAAACTACGAACGNATGACTGCTGCGACAGCAAAACAAATCGGGCTAATCAGNGAAGTAGTGAAAGANGATTCCCTNNTTGAGAAGGCTCTTTGGTTAGCTGAATCAATAGCTGCNCANCCCCCANTNGCAGTNCAGGCAAGTTTNCGAGCCATATGGGCTGCAAATGATTTAGGCAGNCTTGACGCAATGGCTTTGGCTCCTTCATTATTGACCACCGGCATGTCCAAGAGTTCNCTNNAAGAAGGTCAGAACGCTTTTGAGAGCGGCAAGAGNATTGAGNACAGATACCGTTAACTTGAGCAGATTGGGTTCTTNCTCNTTTGTCAGTAACCTTTAAANATGNAAGAACTCCTCAGTAATCTGCGACTTACGTCCCCAGTGGCTTAATTTTTTCGTCACTGGGCCCATCNGAAGTTTGCNNNAAGAGAGGAAGTCATGAATTCGCATCAAAATCCATCAGAAATACAAAATAANTCTAATATGCCNTTTCAGAAATATAGGGCATTTAAAACAATTGATCTCCCTGATCGNTCATGGCCNAGTNCGGTCATATCCAAGGCTCCNTTGTGGTGCTCAGTAGANCTAAGAGACGGTAATCAAGCNCTGATTGAGCCTATGGACCCAGATCGCAAATGGAGAATGTTTAAAAAACTTGTTGAAATCGGTTTCAAAGAAATNGAGGTAGGTTTNCCCTCGGCATCCGAAGCTGATTTCACNTTTGTNCGNGAAATCATTNAAGAAAGNGCTATCCCNGAAGATGTGACNATCCANGTGTTAGTTCAGAGCAGGCCAGAACTCATNGACAGAACATTTGAGTCAATNGCTGGAGCNAAAANCGCAATCATCCANTTCTANAATTCGACGTCAACTNTTCAACGCAAAGTTGTATTNGGACTTGATCGNGANGGGATTAANAAAATTGCNGTTGATGCAGCGAAATACTGCANAAGTCTTGAATCAACNGTNCCNGACACGAACATCAGGTANGAATACTCCCCTGAATCATTTACAGGAACAGAACTCGATTTCGCAAANGAAATNTGTGATGCAGTNGTTGATGTAATTGACCCCTCCCCTTCTAACAAAATCATCATCAATCTACCTGCGACTGTTGAAATGGCCTCTGCGAACACTTACGGCGACATGATCGAATGGATGCACCGTAANTTAAATCGCAGAGANGATATTATTTTAAGCCTNCACCCNCATAACGATCGAGGNACAGGTGTAGCNGCAGCAGAATTTGGGTTAATGGCCGGTGCAGATCGAGTTGAAGGAACANTATTCGGNAATGGNGAACGAACCGGAAANGTTGATGTCATTAACATTGCCATGAACATGTACAGNCAAGGCGTTGANCCAATGCTTGATATCAGNGATATTAACGACATAAGAAGAGTGGCAGAGTACTGTAANCAACTACCAGTACACCCCCGACACCCTTATGTCGGNGACCTTGTTTACACAGCCTTTTCAGGATCACATCAAGANGCAATCAAGAAAGGCTTNGACGCACTCAAANNCTCTNNCGAGGAAATTTTTGAAGTTCCCTACATCCCAATAGATCCANTTGATGTTGGNCGAACTTATGANGACGTTGTNAGGGTNAATAGCCAGTCAGGGAAAGGTGGAGTTTCTTACTTATTGAAAACCGAAAATCAGTTTGACCTNCCAAGACGCATGCAAATTGAATTTACAAGATCNATTCAAANGATCACTGATGCCACAGGGAAAGAGATTNCTGCGCAACAGATTTTCAATGAATTTTCCGGTGAATACCTTGACTTAGATTACCCATTCATACTCCAAGGATACGAATCAGCACAAAATGCTGAAGGCCGGGACCGGACATTATTAACTGCAAGAATGACAAACTCCGGCGAGCAGATGATAGTTCAAGGTGAAGGATCTGGTTCCCTTGACGCCTTTGTTCAAGGCTTAAGAATTGCTTTACCATATGACCTGCGAGTCCTCGATTACCATGAACACTCAAAGGGCACGGGTGCAGATGCGACTGCCGTAGCATACGTTGAAATGGCTATTGATGGAAAGGAATTATGGGGATGCGGTTTGCACACAGATATAACCCGCGCCTCGATGCGCGCTATTATCAGTGCAATTAATCGGGCCGATAAAGATTAGTAATCTATGGTGAAAGAAGTGGAAGTCTCGCAAGCAAATGTGAATTCGGAACTACCACTAAGTGGTGTGAGAATCTTAGCTGCTGAACAAATGCAGTCCCTTCCTTATGCGACACAATTACTTGCAAGTTTCGGTGCTGAAGTTGTGAAAGTAGAGCATCCTGTAAGAGGTGATCTAGGAAGGTCAGGGTTACCAAGTACAACAGGCATTGACGGGGAGCCAGTTGGAGCAACTTTCTTAAGAAATAACCTGTATAAAAGAAGTGTCGGGTTAGACCTAAAGAGCACTGATGGGCAACAAATATTTCGCAAGCTGGCGAAGAACTTTGATGTCGTCGCAGAAAACTATAAGCCAGGCACGATGGAGAAGTTTAATCTTGGATATACAGATCTGCGAAAAACTCGTCCCGAGATCATATATCTGTCGCTTTCCGGCTTTGGCAATTCAATTGAAACCCCATATAAATCGTGGCCAGCTTTTGCGCCCATTGCCGAAGCTATGTCTGGTATTTATAACTTCAACCGAGATTCTGGTGAACCCTTGAAGGTTTCACCAGTAGGTGCGCTAGGTGATACTGGAACGGGTTTATTTGCTGTCATAGGAATTCTTACAGCCTTGCATAGGCTTGAACGTTTTGGTGCAGGTTCCTATATCGATATTTCTATGTTTGATTCGATGATTGCATTCGCTGATATTGTCCCTAATTATTATTCGATGGGAAAGGACCCTAGAACGCCTAGTTCGCTCATCAACCATGGATTCAAAATTGCTAAGGGAGAAATAATTATTCAAATCGGTCGCGAGCACCAATTTGAAGCATTCGTTAAGCGGATTGGCAAGCCCGAATGGGCACAATCCGACCGATTCTCGTCCCGAGCCGGATGGGTTGAAAATATACAAGAAATAATTGATCAATTTGCAACATGGGCCGGCGATAGAGAAGTCATTAGTGTATGCGAGGATCTTGCCGCTGCGGGTATTGCCGCTGCCCCAGTCTTTGAAGCTGCCGATGTCGTTAATGATCCACATGTCAAAGCAAGGGAGATGCTACTACCAGTTGAAACGAGTGGAGATTACGATGTCCTTACTGCTGGAAATCCAGTAAGAATTGAAGGTGTAGGCAAAAGAGACCTTACCCCTCCACCCTCATTAGGTGCTGATACTAAAAAGCTCCTGATGTCAGAACTAGAGCTGAGCGAAACTGAGTATCAAGATCTTCTAATAAGAGGCATCGTCGGCTAAATTATCCGCTTTGCTCACGCAGATTTTGAATTACTTCATCAGAAAGAGGTTCTCTCCCTAGACCTATGTTCCCTTTAGGCCAGTCTGCTGGTGGCAGCGTTAAGGGAGAGTCTTTACTTTGCCCAAACCATAGATGGTGGCGACGATNCTTAAATNTCCAATTTTCTTTATTCAAATTCTGGNGTTTGGATAGCTCGTATTGATCTGTGTATTTGATTATTTGTTCGTANTAACCTTCTGTTTTGTTCTGGGCGTAGCATCTAGCCCACACTTCACCNCTTGCTTCGCGTTCGTTNAGAAACNTAATCCTATGGTTAGTNACAAGAATAACTGCGAANTCNANTTCCCTCATGGTGGCTTCTGCCATTGANCTGAGNGCTTCTTCACCGGTTCCCATTGATCCAAATGCTGCGTCCGGTGTNTAGAGAGTNACTAGTGATTCAATGTCACGGTTGCGGATAGCTTCACAATAGNTAAAGACTAGGTCCCTTATCTCATCTTTGGCTTGCAATTCTTTAACNGCATTTTCATNGNCAAATGTCATAAGANTAGTTTCTCATATCTTTAAAAATTGTTCTTNCTTNAGGCAATAAGTTAGNTCTTAGGATGGATCTGAGATACGGATATNAATTTNAATATGCATTAGTNCAAACNANCTCTTGTGTGAACAAGCGCTGGGCAAAGGCANGCGAAAATTGTTAATCCGGATTCGGTGGTGACTTTATATTCATGTTTCACTATTCCCCTTCGAGAATCTGATTCTGACATTCGTTTCTGTACAAGATGNCTTTCAGCTTTAAAATTTACCTCNGGGCGAAGGGGGTTGGGGAATGTGAAGTTCTCAAACCCCATTCCCGCTATCCAAGCNATATTTCCATTGATCTCAAGGTTTAATTTGTTCCAGACCGCAAAGGTGTATGCACCTGACGCNATGATTCCCCCAAAGGGTGAATCCTTTGCTCTAGTAGGATCCACATGAAAATATTGNTTGTCATATTCAAGAGAGAAATCGATGAGTTCCCTTTGGGAAACGGAATACCACCTTGATTGAAATTTTTCTCCCACACTCAAGTCCTCAAAGTATCGGAGTGGCGTGGCGCTACTTTCCATCTCAATATTCCTTTGAGAAGAGAATCCCCTTTTCGGTTAATTCTTTGATGTTTGCCGGACTCTTTCCTAGTAAGCCATTGAGAACCTCAAAGTTGTGTTCCCCTAGAGCGGCTGCCGTGTAATTATCATCCGGAAATGGGTCAGAGCTCTTGAAAGGAAATCCCGGAATCTGTAGCTCCCCAACTAGAGGATCAGTTACTGTTCGAACTGTGCCTCGTTCTAGAAAATGAGGATGGGTAAGTGCCTCTTGTGGAGCCAATGATGGCCCACAAGGCACTCTATGGGATTGAAGTTTTTGAATAACTTCTTCGTCACTGCTAAAAGATTGCATCCATGATTCAATGATCTCAGTTAAAGCAGCTCGATTTTCAAGTCGTGCTGGGTTACCGATAAATCTTTCGTCATCCTGAAGTTCAGGCTTTCCCATAGCTTCGTACAGATTTTGTATTTGGGCTTCAGCACATAAAATTACTATCCAACCCTTTGGTCCTTTGAAAGAACCTGCTGGCGAAAGCATCTGGAATTCTGTTCCTTGCCGCATAGGCACATATTCCCCATTTGTCATTGACGACGCATGAACTGGCATATCGTGCATGTGAAATAAAGCATCAACCATTGAGATATCTAAATGAGTTCCCCTCCCGGTTCGTTCGCGGTGAAACAATGCATGACCTATAGCTGCGAAAGCATGGACTCCAGCATTGGTATCTCCCATTCCTATACCAACGAACATTGGAGGCCTATCTGCTTCTCCTGTCATATGCATTATGCCTGCATAGCCCTGAGCTATTAGATCGAAACAAGGCAAGCTCGAAAGGGGTCCTGTTTGACCGAAACCTGAAACTGATGCCATTACAATGCTGGGATTTCGTTTAGATAGTTCCTGATATCCTAGCCCCTTNCGGTCTAACACCCCTGGACTAAAATTTTCTACGACTATATCAACATGTTCCGTTAACTCAAGAACGATCTCTTTCCCTATCTCTGTATTAATGTCTAGGCATACGCTCTTTTTCCCACGGTTCTGTTGGATATGAGTACCAGCTCTCTTATTTATTCTTGGCCTACTTGACCGGTTAGGGTCTCCATAGGGTGGATGTTCAACCTTAATNACATTCGCACCAAGTTCGGTAAGTAAACGAGTGCAAGCTGGACCTGCGAGGTATCTAGTTAAGTCAAGAACACTTACTCCTTGAAGCCATGCATTAGAAGTATCCATGAAATTCCCCTCTTTTTTAATCTATCATGCATATTTTGCGCCACCATCAACAGGAATGATTGCTCCATTTATTTGGAAGGCAAGGTCGCTGACCAAAAAAGCAGCAATGTCCCCAATGCTCTGTGGCGTTGATAGGCGTCTAGTTAAATTTGGCATGAACTCTGTGGTAGCCCAACTTTCAATCTCGGACCAATTGGCCTCAATTCCTTTCCTTTCAGCTTTCTTCTTTAGCATTTCCTTAACTTCAGGAGTAGCTATCATGCCAGGATTCAACATGTTAACCGTGATGCCCGTCTGCTTAAGTTCACGAGCAAGGCTTTTNACTATTGGTGCCAAGGCAGCTTTTGCCCCATAGTANCCGGGCGAATGAGTGCCTGGANTCTCTATCCCGATAGTTCCCATAAACAAAATGCGCCCCCATCCCCTCTCCGACATGCCCGCAATGACTACTTGACAAAGCTTGACGGCTATCAAAACATTGTGTTCCCATTCTTCTCTCCAAAATTNTGGTGATTCCCAAGANGANCCTTTTGGCGCNCCGTAGTTGTTAACAAGAATGTCTATGGGCGGCAGAAGTGATTCAATNTCATCATTGTCAAGGCCCAAAAGGTCAACTTCTAAGCGGGTNACGCTAATNTCTTTATTTNTGAGTTCTTCAAANACGGCTTTGGTTTGATCTTCNGNAAACCCATGCACGATGACATGCGCTCCCTCAGCACCNAGTCTTTCGGCAATTCCAGCGCCGGTCCCTCGNTAGCTTCCGGTTANTANAGCAACTTTACCGTCAAGATTGAGATTCATCTTNGGCGCGGTTCTCTGGGAAGACCCAAAACTCTTTCNCCAAGTATATTTCGCATCACGTCCGATGTTCCACCCTGTATGGTGTATGCAGGAGCATATGCAACACCCATTTGAAGTTGTTCTCCCACGACTGCAGAGACCCCTAATATTGATGCTGCGAAGTTAGCCACGCGTTGTTCATGTTCCGTGCAGAAGCATTTTGTCGCAGCGCTAAAACCTGCTGGNGCNTGACCTAAAGCACCNTTGTAAACCAAAATTCTTCCTATTCGATATCCGGTCTCTAGAGATGCAATTTGTTGACGAACAAGGGGATCTTGTTTATTCGCTGCTTCACAGGCTCTTTCGAATAACAACCAATTCGACATNAGCCGATCGATGCCGCCACGCTCATGTTCCAGTTGAGACATCGTTTGAGAGAAAGCATTATTTTCTNCCCCAATCAAGTTATCANCTGAGACTCGCACTTCGGTAAAAAAGATTTCACAAAAGTGCCGATTTCCTACNGCATCAACAATTGGCCGAACCTCAATTCCATCTAAATCCATAGGTACGACAATTTCGCTTAGCCCTTTATGCGGTGGTCCATCATTTAGAGTTCGAACGATTAGGTAGCAGTAATCNGAAATTGCAGCGATGCTTGTCCAGATCTTTTGACCANTNATGATGTAAGAGTCACCATCNNTTTTNGCGAAAGTTTGNAGTGANGCTAAATCTGAGCCGGAATTAGGTTCGCTCATACCGATACACCATGTNCTTTCNCCTTCAAGCATTGCAGGCAGGAATCTCTCCTNCTGGTCTTGGCTTCCATACGAATAGATTGCCGGACCCATCTGTCGATCAGCAATCCAGCTTGCTGATATAGGCGCACCAGCCTTCATCATTTCCTCGGCAACAATTATTCTCTCTATTCCNGGCCTGCCTCCGCCGCCGTGTTCTGTTGGCCATGTCATNCCAATCCAACCTTCGCTAGCTAGAACCTTGGAAAANTCCTTTGAGTAGCCATTGATCCATGAATCATCAAAACGCCCAAATTCAATTGCACCTTTTGTTGCGACCGACCTCGCATGNATTCTAAGTTCCTCAAGTTGTGGCGGAAACGAAAAATCGAAGGACATTAGCTNCCAACTCCATAGACGCTTTGAGCTGTCACCCAGAANANATCATNCTTTTCACTNNNNGTAAAGGNTTGAGTNATCTTTTGAAATGTGTTCCAAATAACAGAGTATGGAAGTGTCTGCCTATCTACCGGATAGTTTGATTCAAACATGCATTTCTCCGTCCCAAATCTTTCAATACACCACAATATCCGCTCATCCCACGCAGTTACCACTTCATCGGATGATGGTGGGGATGGTCTAGACCCCCAGTTAGTTCCGAAGTAATTTTCCATACCTATTCCACCTATTTTGAGATACACATTTTCTAGCTTTGCAAGTTTCCGCAACTCCGATTTCCAAATGGAATGCATTTCAGCTTGTTTCTTTTGCCATCTACCTAAATTTAAAGGCGCACCTAAGTGATTAATGATAATTCGGGTATTTGGAACTTCTTTCGCTAGGTTGTGAAGCTGATGCAGTTGATCAAAGTACATCCAGGCATCAAAACTCAGATTTCGGTTCCCTAAGTAACGGACCCCATCTATAAATGCCTTCTCGGCCATTAACCCCTCTCTCGGTTTGCTATGCGAAACGGGGATTTTAGGATCATTACTCCAAGCAGTAGCATGCCTAACTCCTTTTAGCATTTTTCCACTGACTTCTTGATGGGCATCTAGTAGATTATTGACTTTGTCACCTAGCGAAAGATCAATAAACGCAATGATCCCAGAAATATCGCAACCTTTGAGTTCTCTAGATCTAACCGATTCCTCAACCACGAATTCAGTTTCTCCAATGGAACGACGTTCCTCTTGCTCCTCTTTCCTATAACTAGCTAAACATTCTACGAATACTGTGTCGGAGACTGCATGACCTCTAGCTGTATCTTGACTTAGTTCTTCTGCACGATATCTGCTGCCTCCACGCTCCCATAAGTGATGATGAGGGTCTATGATTCTCTGCGTGGAGTCAATAGGTGTCTCTTGACCACTATTGATCCATTCGAGTCGATCAAGTTTCATATTTGTGCAATCTAGAAAGCATTAGTGTACCGTACCCTAATTATGCTAAAGGATCTGCAACAGCAATGGGATTGCGTAACCCACTCGAGGTCAATAAAGTGAGCAAATGAGTGGTTTTATTGATGTACATGGTCATATTGTCTTAGAGGAAAGCATGGGAGCTGCTGGAACGGTATGCGGACCTGAGCTTGGCAATTATCCCGATGGAACCCCGTTTTTTAGGGTTGGTGATTGGAGATTGGATGGAGTTCCCTACAAGGAGTCTCTTTTCATGCAAGCGAAATTGAGACTTGAAGCCATGGACGAAAATGGGATTTCTTTACAAGCTTTATCACCTAATCCATTAACTTATCTCCATTGGATAGACGAGAATGATGCCTCCAACTTCTGCAGAACTCACAATGAGGCTATGGCTTCACTTGTCTCTGAGCATAAAGATCGTTTTCTGGGTTTCGCTGCTCTGCCTATGCAAAATATTGGCATGGCGATTCAGGAACTGGAATATTCCGTTAAGGAACTAAATTTGCTTGGAGGATACATTGGAACTGACTTCGGCACTGATTTTGATGACCCCCAAATGGATGATTTCTATGCTGCGTGCTGTGAACTTAATGTTCCCCTCTTTCTTCATCCCGCCCCTTCTGGCCTTGATGGACCCCTTCGTGATATTCGAATGCGGAAATATGACTTGGACTTAGTTGTCGAATTCTCCTACGAAGAGTTAGTAGCAACATCAACGATCATTTTTGGTGGCGTGACCAAACGTTTCCCAAATTTGGATATTTGCATATCCCATGGTGGAGGCTCAACAATGCTTCACAGGAGCAAGCTTCGGCTTCTAGCCGAACGTCGGCCTTCTTCACCATTATGGATTCGCGAGCCAGGGGTGTTCGATAACGAAATGGATAAACTTTGGTTTGATTGCCACATATCTGGAGATGAAGAATTTAAATTCGTCACAAGCCAGATAAATATTAACAGGTTGGTATTCGGGACAAATTTTGGTGGTTGGGACTCTGGCTCAGCGCATTATCCAACTGAAATAATTCAGAAACTCAATGATAACGCAAAAAGGTTGTTGCGGATTAAATTATAAAGTCCGAGATCTCTATTCATGAGTTACTCCTAGGCCTAAGCCACCGTCGATGGTGAGGACACTTCCAGTTGCCCAGTCGGCCGTTACGAGATATTCGAAAGCTCCAGCTACTTCCTCTACTGTGCCTGAACGTCCTAATGCGTGGAGATTGCCCAAAGATTTAAGTCTTTGATCAGACTCTTCTTGAGAAGATAGTCCAGCTCTAACATTGATTTCTGTCGGCACACCACCCGGTCGAACGCAACCTACCCTGATATTATCTTTGCCAAGTTCTGCAGCAAGTACTCCTGTAAGCGTTTCTAGTGCACCTTTTGTGGCGGCGTAAGGTGATGCATTTGGAAAAGCTCTTTGAGTGTGGACAGAACCCACGAAGATGATGCAACCTTGTGAACGCTTAAGATGATCATAGGCCTCTTTGACTAACATCATTCCAGCAATAACGTTAGAGTGAAATATGGAGAGCAGTTCATCTTCATCTAGATCCGCTACATCACTGCGGTACATATTTCCGGCATTACTTATTAGTGCGTCTAGCCTTCCACCGTATTTCACACTATTTTGAATCATCGATTTTCTATCGTCCTCTCGGGTGACATCCCCAACGACATAAGCAATTTTTCCATTCATCTCGTTGGAGGTCGCTGCCAACTTTTTTTCGCGACGGCCCGATATCGTTACCCTCGCACCTTGCATCGCGAAATGTCTTGCGACTCCGCGACCAATCCCTGATCCCCCACCTGTAATGAGGACAGATTTCCCTAACATACTGGACATGTGATTTGCTCCTATTGGCACGTAAAAATTTGCTAATGGTGACTCTATGTTGAATATAACTCAAATTTGCTTGCGAGAAATTTCCTGACACTAAACAATTAGCTGCTATTTGATCGAAATTATTCAAATGCAGTAATCTTCTCACATGACAGATACCAAAAATTGGATAAGCGTCACTACTCTTGGTGATTTGATTGATATGCGTGCTGAAGAGTACGGTGAGCGCCCTGCGATTGTGTTCCCAGATTCAGCAGAAACATACAGGTCTCTTGCTAACCGAGCACAACTCTACGCCAAAGGCCTCTTGTCGCTCAATGTTCAAGCGGGAGATAGGGTTGGTTACTTTCTTCATGAATGCGTTGAAACTATATCTATAATACTTGGCGCCAATAAAGTTGGGGCTATAGCTGTTCCTATCAATGGAAGGTTTAAGCCAACGGAACTTCGTCAAGTAATCGTTCATGCCGGTATTAAAGTGCTCTTTTCGTCCCAGCCACCGAGCGGTACAAATTTTTTGTCAGTTCTCCAAAGTACGTTTAGTGAGCTTGATTCGTGCGAAGATATAAACCTCGATTTATCAGAGGCCCCTGAGCTTGATTACTTGATCGCTTTAGGAACAAGTCCCCATCCATCAATACTTGATTTGGACACTTTTATTTCTTTATCTGGGAAGATAACAGATGCTGACCTGAAAGCAAGACAAGAAAGTGTTCGCGTTAGAAGCACAAGCGTTATCATGTACACCTCCGGCACAACGGCAATGCCTAAAGGGGCAATGATAAGCCATGAAGCATTTCTTCGATACTCAGAGTCCACTAGAAGAAGGATGAGATTAACCTCTGAGGACAGTTTCTGGACTGCTCTACCAATGTTCCACATCGGCGGTGTGGGATTTGTTATAGCTTCGATTTATTCTGGATGCACTTATTACCATCCTGGTTTCTTTGACCCATCTGTAGCACTAGGGCAGCTACGTGATAATAAATGCACCGTTGCAATGCCCGGTTTCCCCACGATATGGATGCCAATTTTAAACCATCCTGATCGAACAGAAGCATGCCTAAGCTCCTTGAGGCTGGTCATGACATCAGGAGTAGAAGAACTATTGCGTCAGATGCAGGAGTTAGTTCCTAATGGCACAATCGTAAGTTGTTTTGGCATGACAGAGGTGTGCGCGTTTCTATCGCTATCAGAACTTGATGATCCAGAAGANGTCAGGATGACAACNGGTGGATTACCGATGCCCGGAATGAAAGCTGAAGTTAGAGATGANGANACTGGAGAGNTACTTCCACTTGGAAGTACGGGCGAAGCTTGGGTNACAGGACCCAATATGTTTGACGGATACTTTAGGGAACCAGAATTAACTAGCCAAGTTTTTGATGATCGAGGTTACTTCAGAACTGGCGATATTGTAAATATCGATGAAGCTGGAAGAGTAACCTTTGTCGGGAGGGTCAAAGATATGCTCAAAGTCGGTGGTGAGAATGTTGCTGCTGCCGANGTCGAGGGATATTTACTAACACATCCTGATATTGACATGGCACAAGTCGTCGCAGCGCCAGATGAAAAGTATATTGAGGTCCCAGCTGCGTATATACAATTGAAGTCCGGCTCCAATTTGACTGAAGAGGAGGTAATCAATTTCTGCAGAGGGCAAATAGCAACGTATCGTGTTCCTCGTTATGTTCGTTTTGTGGAGGAATACCCCATGTCAGCATCAAAGGTTAAGAAATTTGTTCTTCGAGAAATGATTAAAGAGGAACTTGAATCGAAAGGGATAAAAGTGGCGCCTCAGATTTCTTCCAGTTGAGATTTTCTGTGGATACTAACTTTTACCAGCAGCACTAGAAATAATTATCCTCCAACAGCTGATCTTTAATCAATACTGAGATGATATTGTTTCCATAAAGCGATAAGTAGGTACTTGGGTGAGCAATGAACACTCTGATCTTGAAACTTTGGGCGTAGTCAAAAATCATCTTGATGCAGTCCTTTCTGGAGATCCGGCAGCTATGGCTGTGGATTATGCTGAATCAGCGGTTCTCATTCGAGGTACGGATATATATTCCGGTATCACAGAGATCGAAAATTACTTCAAGAGTCTCCCGGAGCGGATGCGCTGCTCGAAAATTGAATTCTTTGAGCCACAAGTTTCGGGCAAAATTGTGACTTTCCAATGGAAAATTCAAAAGATAGATATGCANTTTGAGGGACTAGATACTCTTGTCATATCTAACGGAAAGATCGTGAAGCANCTAGTTGAACTNCTTTCAGAAGATTTCTANGTCTTGACTTATGCGNTTTCGGTTATTCCTGCTGCTCCNAGGACCCATGCTGTTAATCCAGAGGCGGGAATAGCACAAACTACAGACTCAACTATTTCTGCTTCGGAAGCACCTGCTTTACGCGCTGCCGCCGCATGCAACTTTACTGTGCTTGAGAATTCAGCGGCATTCACTGTGCAAAGAAGCAACTCTATAANCTTTGGTTCTANTGTGTTCTCCGATAACGCCCACTCTCTCATTAGCACATAGCCTTCAAGTGCACGCGGGGCCTCTTTTGCCATTAGATCTATGTAAGAGGGGACATGACCGAAGTAACCGCTAAAGTAGTCNAGTGCTTCTTGGGTGTTAATTTCATAGTCTGGAATCTGATGATCTGATGACTCCATTTCGATCTGATATGCCAAATTAACCGCAGTAATAAACGTGCTATAAATCCCCTCTCCTCTACTGATGAGTAAAGCAAGTGCGGCTCCCTGTGCATCAGATATCCTCAGCCCAAGCTCTCGGGCTCTAGCTATTTCTTGGTCCAGAAGGTTCACATTATTACGAGCTGCTGCAGCGCAAGCCATGAACATCGCTTTATTCATTGCAGAGCAAGCGTTATCGGAATCTGTTACTTCACGAATCCGCGCGTAGCCTTCTGCAAACTTTAGTGAGACATTTNCNATTTCGCCAGAGTGCAACACAGTGCTACCTGTNGATAAATGCTCGGCATTCCCCATCTTTGATCACCTTTCACCTTTCACCTTTCGTATACTAAACGGTCATTTGATACCACTAACCAGCAACTGATCTTAGCTTCCTTGCCTGTGTCTATGGGCCGTTGCTGCCCGGATTTATAATGTGTTNACAANATCGATTCGAAACCGTTTTCAAAATTAAATAAGTGCTTTCTCCGGTTCAAATAACACGGGATATTTCCCAAAGTAGGGTCGGGTTGTCGAGTCATCCATCTCAGGTGGATTCTCCAAATCCGGTCTACAACCGTTTAAGAATAAAGTTTGCACGGCTACGGGAACCAGTCCGAAAAGATGATCTTCTTCGGTGGAGTTTGCGTCAAAAACGAGTCCAGCTGCCAGGTCTTGCCCGATACAGGCGTGCATCCCTTGCCCAAAACTTAAACCCCAAGGGGTAATTTTGGGATCTAGTTGTCTATTAGGATTGAATTCTTCAGAATCGTCACCGTATAAGGTGCGGTCACGATTAACAGTGATCAGATCGATTATTACCTTATCCCCTTTGGAGATTGAGATCCCCGATTTTAATTCAACATCCTCTAGTGCCCATCGGGCCGCAGTTGGCGAAGACGGCTGAAGCCTGATTGTCTCGTGAGTCGCTCTTTGGAGAAATACTTTGTCTTTGTATGCTTTATCTTTATCCTCTGGATGGGCTTCTAGCCATTTGAAAATNTTATGCACTACTCTCGTCAATGCAGTCGCAGATGTGTGAGCACCAGCCAATAGGTAGAACGCTATCTCTCTTCGTAGTGATTCTCTTGTCATTGGAACTTTGTCCTGATTGCGCAAAAGAACCATAAGTACATCTCGTGGTAGATCTTGTTCCTCGATTAGGCCACTTTCAAGTTTCTCTAGTAGTTGAGTTCTTAGAGTAATGCCAGGTTCTAAAAACTCTTTATCAAACTCTTCGAGTTTCACCTCTACTTCTCTGCGCTTTGCATCAACGTCGCCAACGTAGAAACCCAGTGTTGCCCCCTCGATGAATGTCGTTAAATAATCGTACAGCCTGCTTGTTTCTTCATAGGTTCCCAGCGGGCGATCAACTCCCGCTGTCAGTGCAGCTAAATTCATCATGAGTTGATGACCGAAGTCCACTAATTCTGCTTTCCCTTCGGTCAGGTACGGATCGACAGTCTGTTGAATAATTGCTGGAAACATCTCTCTTTCGTACTCGTAAAATGTATCTCTACGGAAAAGCCTATTCTCTAGGCGGCGTCGCTGCCTGTGCTCATCTCCATGAAGATTTACTACAACGTCTTCCATAACAACTTCGCCTGCATCATATAACGCTTGCCTNAGCTGCTTATGCCTATACACCTCGCGAGCATCATCAGGAGTAGTGATTACTATCTCGTTCATGTCTCCCCTTTACCACCTATAGCTTGATTAATCCTTTAAGGTTTGTCAATTTAAAAGCAGATAGGGTAACTGCTNAAATGCNTACGCTTCGAATCAGGGTCAAGCGTAGGTGGATCATTCGGATCCCTTCGCCCACCTGCAGATAACAATGCGTGGACCATTATTGCTACTGTCCCAAAAAGCGTTTCTGATGCTGGTCTGTTGGGATCGATTTCTAATCCACCGTCAAGTTCTGCCCCAACGCAAGCGTGCATACCTGCACCAAAACTCATTCCCCAACGGGGTATACCTTCTGGTACTACTCGATATGGGTCGTACTGATCTGATTTCTCCCCAAAAATTACAGGATCTCTGTTTGCCGATACTAAGTCAAGCGTCACCTCAGATCCTTCGCTTAGCTGAGTGCCATCCGATAATTCCACATCCTTGAGTGGCTGTCTTAGCGCCACTGGACTGGCTGGGTTTAAACGGAGAGATTCATGCATGCAGCGTTGAACGAACGAAAGATCTTTTCTGGCTTTATCTAAATCTTTCGGATGTTGCTGACCCCAATTTATGATGTCATCAACGGTATGTANGAAGGCGTTCGCTGTGGAGTGAGCTCCGGCTTGNAGATAGAAGCATATCTCGCGAAAAATGACCTCGTCAGTTACTCCCAACTGTTCTCTATTCCTAAGTAACAGTGTCAGGACATCTTTGGGTAAATCATCTTCGTTTATTATTCCTCTTTTGCTCTTCTGTATGAGTCTTTCTCTGGTTTCTCTGCTTGGAGCAAAGAAATCTTTGGCGAATTTTTTCATTGCTTCGCTGACTTCTTGACGTACCTCATCTTTATTTCTTCTTGAATGAAGAAGAGTTGCGCCTTCACTGAATTTCTTTACGATTCTATAAAGAGCCTCTGTTTGTTTTGTTTCTGAAGGATCTTGGTCAATCCCAGCGATTGTTGCAGTTAAGTTCATTGCGCATCTATACCCGATAACCGATAAGTCACCTTTCTTGGACTGGATGAAAGGACTNAGGGTTATTGCGATTGTTCTCTCGAGTACTTCATGCTCCCAAAAGCTGAAGATTTCGCGCCTGAAAAGACGATTCTCGACTCTTCGTCGCTCTCTNTGTGCTTTACCATGAAGATCCAGAAGAGTACCGGCCATAACTACTGCTCCCTGTGAGTAGCCTGCTTGCCTTAAATCTTTAGAACGAAATGCTTCACGAACTTGCGACCATGAAGTGAGCAGTATCTTCTTATNTGATTGCTTTTCCATTTCAGGTTCCACGTATTTCAGGATAGGTTCCTGAGCATGGTTAGACCAGTNGAATTAGTTGAGAGTTTTATGCATGCCTTATCAAATAAAGAAATGAAACGAATTATGTCTTTCCTCGATGAGCAGTCATNGTGGCAAAATGTTCCTCGCCCTCCCTCAAAGGGAGTTCTAGAAATTGAGTTGATGTTCTCCCTGATTATTCGCAAAAGCTCAAAGGTTCAATGGAAAATCTTAAACTCAGCCTCTACGGATAATAGAGCCTAGCTAGATTGAACTNATAGATTCTGGATAAATANCGCTGAGTATTCCGTTCATTGCAATGGAGTTTTTGAATTTGACTTAACTAAAGGAAAAATAGCAACTGTTTGAGACTACCTTGATTTGAGTGAATGNAGAGCGAGNCTGACTTTAGCTAAGCTCAAAGACTAATGTCGGCTATTTATATGCCTTATCCCATGTGAGTACTTCGCCGGCCCAGTTTCCAACTTTCCAACCAGCAAGCGGTTCATGAGTTGGCCAAAGGTCTGAAAGATTTAATACTTTGCCGTCAGAAATAACTGTTGAGATCTCATCTTTATTATTTAATACTCTTATATCTTCAATGGGATCGGAGTCAANAATAATAATGTCAGCTAGCTTATCTTTTTCAATAGTTCCTAGTTGATCTTCCATTTGCATTGCCCAAGCTCCATTTTTAGTAGCTGTGGTAATCGCCTCTAAAGGACTCAAATCTAGAGAATTGACGAAGATCTCTAGCTCTCGCCCATGCCAGTGCCCATACGGCGTCAATGCAAATCCGCTTTCNGAACCTGAAAGGATTCGAACTCCATTGTCATAAGCTAAGCGGATCATTTTCGCGGTTTGCTCAATTTCACCTCTAAAAATATCTTCCATTCCTGGGCTTGCCTGAACTCTGGAACCAAAATCAGCGAGGTTTGCTAAAAATGTGAAAGTTGGGCAGATAGATGTGCCATTAGTTATCACTGCGTCAAGACCCTCATCATCCATAAAGGACGCATGGAGTATCAAATCCACACCCTCTTCGGCGCATACTTTGACGCTTTGCGCTCCNCGACAGTGCGCCATAACAGGGACTGAGAGTTCGTGTGCAGTCTGGCAAGCGGCTTTTATCTCTTCCCTATTCCAAACAAGTAATTCGCCAGACCGACCAGGGACTGATCCGGTGGCATGGAGTTTGATCCAATCAGCCCCATATTTGATATGACGTCGGACCCATTGCACTATTTCATCTTTCGTATTCACAATTTGGGCATACCCAACTGTTCCTTCATCAGGTATTAACCGTCCAGCCGTTCCGCCTACGGCAGTCAATAATGCTTGAACACCCGTCTTAATTCTCGGACCTTGCACAACACCTGCATTAACGGCATCGCGCAGAGCGGGACCAATACCGTGAGAAGTATCTGGATCGACGAAAGAGGTAACTCCAGCTCTAAGCATTTTTCTTAGATTCTGAGCAGCAACAAGTGCTACCAGTGTTGGATCTCTGTGAAAGAAGAGTTCGTCATTAGATTGCACATCATCAAATGAGCAATGAAGGTGGGAGTCGATCAGTCCTGGCATAATCGTTTTTCCCGTGGCGTCTAGCTCTTTCAATTCTTCGCTTTTGAGATCATTGAGCACATTCGCCTCCTCGTTTCCAATAGCAACTATTTGATTACCTGCTATGGCAATTCCTTCATTTGGTCTGGGGTCTGCCCCTGTGCCATCAATAAGAGTTCCACCGGAAATCAGCATAATATCTTTCATAGGACTATGTTATTGGATAAGTAGAGTAAATAGAAGGGTAATGATGATACGGCATTGTGTATTACTAAAGTTTCAGACAGGTACGTCAAAGGAAATCATGAATAACGCTGCAAGAGGTGTTCGATCCCTGCCTGAGCATATTCCGGAGATTGCTAGGTACTCAGTAGGGTTTGATGAGAAACTCAGGGAAGATAATTATGATTTAGCTGTTATCGGTGATTTCGCCTCTCCGGATGATTACTTAGTCTATGCCTCACACCCCAAGCACCTCGAAGTTATTTCTGAACTCTTGGCACCATATCTTGAGGGAAGGAGTGCTGTTCAGTATGAATGTGATGCGGAATGACATTTCGAATTGAGATTGAAACCGAAGACTGTATGAGCTCCGGCAAGTGCGTTGCTGACTATCCAGAGGTCTTCGCTTTTGATGAAGAAGAGCTAGCTGCAATACTTCCGAATGCAGAACTTACTGATAAAGAAACCATCAAAGTAGCAAGAAACTGTCCAAGCAGGGCAATTTTAGTATTTGATGAGAATAACGAGCAAGTAGATACATAGGAGAATAAGCATGAAGTCGCTAATTGTTACTGGAGGAGCGAATGGTCTGGGTCGTTCCATTGCCCAAAGCGCTAGCGATGCAGGGTATAGGGTGGGGATCATTGATGCAAATATTGACGCGCTCGAGGACGCTGCCTCATCCATTCAAAATACTGTTCCACTATTTGCTTCTGTGACGTCTTCTGATGAAATTACATCCGCTCTAGATAAGTTTGAGCAGGTACCGGATATTTGGGTAAATAATGCGGGCATTGTTAGGTTCGGTCCCCTGCTAGAACTATCCATTGATGATTGGCGGGCTGTTGTCGACGTCAACCTTACCGGCACATTTATCTGCTCAACTATCGTTGCGCAAGCTATGGCACACAGAGGCTCAGGTTCAATTGTAAATATTACGTCAATTAACGGGATCGCAGCCGGAACGAATTCTGGTGCTTACGGTGCTACTAAGTCAGCAATTTCATTACTAACGCAGCAAATGTCATTGGAGTGGGGTGAACTTGGGCTCAGAGTTAATGCCTTAGCTCCCGGTTTGATAGATGGGGGGATGTCAGAACCTATTTACTCGGATCCGCAGTTTCGAAAATTACGGACAGAGAAAGTTCCTATTGGCCGTCTTGGTACAGAAGATGACATCGCACAAGCGGTACTTTTCCTTGGTTCAGAGAGTGCCAGTTATATCACTGGGCACGAGCTTGTTGTGGACGGAGGAATTATTAATTCGATAATCGCCAATCTCCCACGGCCGTCAAGCGTTGATTCAGTTGGTCTAGGTGAAGAACGATTATGAAATCGCTACACAAGTTAGGGCGCTAGTGCTTCAAAGGTTTCCCATTCTGGGATTTTAAAATTCCCATCATGAGGAATTGCCTGTATGCAGACGTGGCTGGCTCCGGCTTTTTCGTGTTCTCTTATTCGCTTTTCTATCTGCTGGATTGACCCCCATGCGACTAAAGAGTCAATAAAGTAATCGGAAGCAGAATCGATATCTTCCTCGGAAAAACCAAGCCTTTTCCAACTATTTCGATAATTTGGAAGCGAAGCATAGATTCTTAAGGCGCTCTTCGCTGCACTGTATGCAGTCTGCTTGTCTTCGGTTAGGACAACCTTTTGCTCAACGCATAATAATTTATCGTTTCCAAGTATTTCTCGCGCTTGATTAGTATGTTCTGGAGTCGTCCAATAAGGGTGAGCTCCATCTGCATAATCAGATGATAGTTTTAGCATTTGTGGCCCCAATGCTGCGACTACACATTGTGGTTCCTTGTTTGGTGGGATAGAGGTATATGGAGAGGTTTTAAAAGTTCTGAGATACGATCGCATTGTTGCGATGGGTTTTTCATATGGGATTTGCCGTAAACCCTCGACAAGAGGGGCGTGGGAGATACCCAATCCTAAAAGAAAACGCCCGTTAGATTGTTCTCCAAGCGTTGCTGAAGCCTGTCGTGTGACACCGGGCAATCTGTGGTAGATATTTGCTATGCCTGTCGCAAAATGAAGATTTTCAGTCACTGAAGCCAAATAAGCTATATGAGCGAATGGATCTCTACCGGTGGTTTCGGGAATCCAAAGCATTGAGTACCCGAGTTCTTCTATTCGTTGAGCAAATTCTTTTGATTCTTCGGAGTCTAACGCATCAGTAGGATGCCATATTCCCCGTTTGCTTAATACAGATTTCTTTATCATATGACAATGCTATTTCGCATTTGGGATATGGGAATTCACAGACTTTTACTGGAGTTCTATCCCTAGCTGTTCCCAGATTTCTTCTTTCTTCGCTTCAAAGGTTTCATCGTCTATTTCACCATTTGCTTTGGCGGCACTTAGCTCAGCGAATTGACGGTACAACTCTTCCTCTGGGGTTCCCGAGTCATCAGCTTCGTCTCCAGAACTTTTCCGTTCAGCTCGTTCCGCTCGTTTGGCCTCTTGCTTTTCTCTTTTAGTTTGCTCTCGCTGACGCTTACCCCAGCTTTCTCTTCCCTTGCTAGCCATGATGGTTCCTACAGAGCTTTTACATTTAAAGCTTCGTCCCCTTTACGTCCCTCTCCAATGTCAAACTCTACTTGTTGTCCTTCTTCTAGATTTTTAAATCCGTCGCCATCGATATTTGAATAGTGAACAAAGACATCATCTCCACCCTCACGCTCAATAAATCCGTAGCCCTTTTGTGTGTTAAAGAACTTAACTGTTCCTGTTGCCATACTCATATCCTATCGTTAGGCGTATTGTTGTTAGGTCCACGTTAGGCGATAAGAAAGCAAATTCCTTTGATGAAGATATATTTCTTCTGNCTTCTAGCGCGTTCTATTCAAAACANTTAATACATCNTCTATGAGTTCGGGGTGACTGATGATTAAACCTCTCACGATTGGAACTTCTTTGTTGAAAATAAAGTCCGTGCCGTCTAGCTGGCAGGCAGTCAATCCTGCGGCGCGAGCTACGGCGATGGGTCCGCATACGTCCCACTCATATAACCCAGAATTATGTATATAGACATCAGCTTCTCCCCCGATGACTAGTGATGCTTTTATACCTGCAGAGCCACAACTCGCCAGTCTGGCATCAATAGCGTCTGCTACATATGAGGCCTGATAGGAATTCCACCGGTTACTAATTACTAGCTTCGAATCTGANACGGATCGCTCTTGTGGGTACCGCATTGCCGTTGAGTAGAGCCTANTTAGTGAGGGACATGAAACAGCCCCAGCCACTATTTGCCCGTTGTCGACAAGAGCAATATGGACAGCCCATTCTTCACTTCCCGGATANGGGTAATCTTGTGAACCATCAAGCGGATCCACGATCCAGACACGGNTTGCTTGGGTTCGAGTTAAATCATCTGCCCCTTCTTCTGACAGCACTGAATCTTGGGGGCGGTGACGTGATANCTCATTTACAATTAGTTTGTGGGCAAAAATATCAGCTTTGTCTCTTAGTACCCATGAGTTGATGCCTGATGCAATTCCANCATCTCGAAATTTCAGGAGCTCTGACCCAGCTTTTTCAGCAAGATGCGAAGCTAACTCATGATCGTCCATTTAGTTAACTGATAAAATCTGCTATGCGGTCTTTGGGGCGACCAATTATTGCCTTGTTCCCATTCACAATCACAGGCCTTTGTAATAATTGCTTATGTTTGACTAATATTTCCACCACTTTTTGCGGATTGTTCACAAAGTCATCAGGGTTTAGCTCAAGTTTTTTAAATTTCGAGTCTTTCCTCACAAGATCCTCTACAGGGTCTTCTAGTCCTGAGACAATTTTCTTTAAGGTAGCCTCGTCGGGTGGTTCTTTGATGTAGAGAACCACTTGATATTCAACTCCCGCATCCTCAGCGACCGCTAAGGCGTTCCGAGACGATCCTCAATGTGGGTTGTGGTAAATCGTTATCACGAGCGTGACTCCTTCATTTAGTCCGTCTTGTGAATACTATCTTCATGCCAATGCAAAATAGGTCTTTTCATTCATTCATCCAGTCGCAGATTATTTCCCAACATGTAAATATTTTGAGTTTCAAGTCTTGAAGCGAATTGTCATTTCGTATAACGAGGTCCGCAACTAGTCGACGCTCTTTATCAGTTGCTTGNGACTGCATTCTTGCATGCGCATCTTCTTTCGTTAGGCCACGCATTTGAAGCCGTTCAATCCGATTTTCATAAGAGGCTTCNACTACGATNACTTTTTGATATAGAGGCGCACCATCGTTTTGCGCCAAAGGCTGCTCTACNAGAACAGCCATGTCTAGTATTGTTATCTCGCTGGTTTGCCTTTTAAGGATGCTGAACAACCTTTTGTTGATACCGGGGTGCGTTATTGCTTCGAGCTTTGCGAGTTGCCTTTCAGAGTTAAATACTATCTGGGCAAGCGCAGCGCGGTTAATTGTTTTATCTGGATTAAGAATTTCTTTACTGAAGAGCTTTACGATCTCTTCGTACTCATTTGAGGAGCGGCATAATACGGAGTGCCCTACTTCGTCAACATTGATAACCGAAGCCCCTAGACTTTGGAACATTTCGGCGACTGTAGATTTTCCAGCCCCGATACCCCCGGTTAGACCTATGCAGAAGGTTTGCATCTAGTAAAGCCTATATGTAGCTCACGAAGTGCTCGCAGACAGAAGTTCGGATGATGTCTGAAGTCATTNAAGCCATCCAAGAACCACATTTCGTCAATTNGCTCAAGGAGAACTTTGAAGCTNAGGAGTATCTCTCGTCGGGCGAGAGGCGCACCCATACAGTAGTGAGTACCAAACCCGAACGCTANGTGCTGTCGTGANTTCTCTCTTTCGAGGTTTAGCTTTTCGGGAGTTTCAAACATTGTGTCATCAAGATTTGCCGCTGCGTAACGAACGTTAATTACAGAGCCTTTTGGAATAGCTACACCATGNAATTCAATATCTTNAGCTGTTTCACGAAATAANCCTTGAACTGGACCTTCAAGCCTTAGTATTTCTTCAACNAGNACGGGCAAATATNTATCTGGATNNCTCTTTAANATGTCCCATTGATCAGGTTGTTGAATTAATAGCATTACGCCAGCAGAGATAGCATTCGTACTTGTTTCGGAGCCTCCTACGAACGTATCTGCCATCATCTCAGCGTGCAGTTCTTCGTCTGTTAGAGTTCGTCCCCATTCNGGAATTTCAGTATTTACAAGGTCACTCAANAGNCTATCATCTGGTGTNTNNCGCAATCGNTCAAAGATNGGTTGAAAATAGTGCTGCGCTTCAATTTCCATCTCAGTTGACCAAATTGCTTCCTCTTCCGTTTGCATCATCCCCAATCGCTGAACCCACGCATCTGTCCATGCTTTAATTTTCCAGATATCTTNCTCAGGGACTCCCACTTGATGCCCTATNACAATAAGCGGAAGTGGAATNGCGAAATCACGNACCCAATCNCATTTTCCNTNNTTNATAAATNCATCAANTAANCGATTAGCGAGAGCCTCAACAAANGGATCCATTNTTTTGATTTTCTGCGGGCGAAANGCATGNGCAAATAACTTTCGCATNTCTTTATGTTCNGGGTCATCCCTTCCAGCTAANGTGGGNGCTGGAATCCACCCCTTCTCCCGATAAAGTTCGCGNAANATACTAGATCGCCNATCNGTCTTTGCCTTATCACGCTGATTTCGAAATGATTTGGTGTCTTTCAAAATTTCTTGCACNTCTTCGTANCGGGTAANGATGTACATTCCTGATTTAGGATCTTTCCAAACTGGTGCTTTTTNNTGAAGGATTTTGTAAGCACCGTANGGACACTCCGATATCTCGGGATCAAANAAATCNACNTCTCTTTCATNGAAACTGCTCATGCTATATTCCTTTAATCTGGTTTTTGACTGCTATTGAGTTTTCTGCAGTTGTNAAGCGATCAGCGTGGGTNAGCTTTGCAAGGTCTGCTGCAATAGTTNCCCANTCGTCATCTATTCTGATACCNGAACAGTCGGCAGCGATNTTAAGGCTTTGAAAGATGGAAACTGTGANCGCCGCGTCCACCATCCCCTCAGCTCCGACTTCTTCACTGAGCTGTTTTCGAANTTGCGAAAGATTTGAAGTTTGCCGATTTGCCGATTCNGTGAATGCAATAAGCGACTCAGCATTTGGTACTCCTGACTGAAATCCTGAGCCATTTATTGCATTACCTAGATCCAAGCTTGAATTTATTGCTTCGCTACTCGAACTGAGAAACATTGTGTGTGCACTCGTTCAATAAAAGCATTCATTTATTGCGGAGGTTCTNGCCGCAACAAGTTCAATTTGTTGACGTGATAAGCACCGGTGNTNCCAAACCATATCGTTAAAATTAGTNCCGGAGTACATGGACCTCACAAGCAGCATCCGTCTTGCATTGTCAGCTTGAGCGAGGCTCAANGAAACTGCGANATGCGGCAAGCCTTTNGGTGAAAAGGTTGGAAGGAATGCGACATTATCAACTAGGNCGTCGGGCCTTTCCTGCGTTGTGGAACCGTCCTGCGCAGTTGGTAATTCCTCTCTGGGACAATCNAGAATATCTGCGAGTGTAAAGATGGGGACTACCTGCGTGACAATTGCGGCNANTTCCGCGTATCGGTCTTCACCTAGNACTTCCACGATACTGNCATAAGNGTCCCTGTCTATGGTTGAAGATTCATATGTTATTTTGCGANTAACCGCCTTTACATANGNACTTATGCTNTCTGTTTCTTCATGAGAGTATTGAGATANATCNTTAGTTCTTNCNNCTAATGCAGGTCGCTNNGAGTTTCGNACNTCNTTAGCGATCTCAATCCTTTGGTGNCCTGTCCACCACGCTCCNGGTTCTCCCAAGNTCTGCCANACGATTTTGAAGCTTTGGATAACCTCGTCNGGCACTGTTGTCTTCAAAGTTTGGAAGAGCGCCATNGNNATGGTTAAACCTTAGGTTCCTTGGGNAGCCCAAGTACCATCTCGCCTAANATGTTTCTTTGAATNTGCGACGTACCAGCATAAATTGTTCCTGCNCGTGCGTTGTAGAAGGCCCCTATCCATGAGCCACTTTGGTTTGAAGAACCCGGATTGTCGGCATGGAAAGAAGTTGAAGCTTTAGCGCCTGAAAGAACCATAGATTCATTACCCAAAATATCTAAAGCTAATTCAGTTATTCGTTTATGGTATTCGGACCAATAAAGTTTAAACATGCTCTCTTGAGGGCCTGGCTGCTTTCCATCCAAGAAACCAGTGAGAGTTCTCATGCCGAGCAATCGCATTATTTCAACTTCAATATATGACTGTGCAAGTCTTTGGCGGAATGCAGGCGTTGTGTTCTTATCCTTTGCAACTGCTAATTCAATTAATTTGTCCATTTCATTTCTGAACATTATTGGCATCGTTGCAGCACTTTCACCTCTTTCGTAACCCAGCAAAGTCATCGCAACTGCCCAACCACCATTAACTTCACCGACAACATTTTCTTTACTGGTTCGGGCGTTGGTAAAAAAAGTCTCATTGAAATCTGATTCGCCTGACAACATTTCGATGGGACGCATCTCAACACCTTCTTGATCTACTGGGCATAGTAAAAATGAGATCCCCCTGTGCTTGGGTGCTTCTTTGTCAGTTCTACAAAGGACAAATATCCAGTTCGCGAATTGTCCGGCGGAAGTCCAAATCTTCTGCCCCTCTATTACCCATTCATCTCCATCAAGAGTAGCTGAGCATCCAAGTCCTCCCAGATCGGAGCCTGCGTCTGGCTCTGAATAGCCTTGACACCAGACGTGTTCGCCAGAAATTATTTTAGGAAGAAATGACGACTTTTGTTCTTCGGTACCCCAATGCAAAATCGTATTGCCGACCATCTGTATGCTGAACGCATCGTTTGATCCACCAGATGGAACTCCGGCTTTCATAAACTCTTCTGCAAGAATGACTTGCTCAAGTTCGCTTAGTCCACCACCGCCGACTTCTTTAGGCCATGAGGGGGCAAGGTATCCATTCTCTGCAAGTAATGGCCGCCATACAGTGTTGGCGAATTCATAGGCTTCTTCAGGATTTAGCGACCCTATCCCTTTCCAATCGGAGGGTAAGTTTGTCTTTAGGAAAATTTGAACAGTAGCTCTAAACTTTTCTGCTTCTTCTGAGTAAGTTGGTAACAAAGTTCCTCGATTCTTGGATATCTCTCGGCTGTTCAGCCAACTACGCCTTTTTCTTTGAGTTCTGAAATAAGCTCCTCTGAGTAGCCTAACGCCTGAAGGGTTTCTTCGTTATGCTGACCGCGGTGAGCTGCGCTGTATTGCGGATCTACTGTAGTAACCGAAAATCGGGCTGCAGGTTTAGGTTGGCGGACAATTCCTGCATCAGGGTGTTCCCACTCAACCAACGTTCCGTTGTGGAGGACTTGTGGGTCAACAATAGCTTCTTCTCCTGTAAGTACAGGTCCGCTTGGTACATCAGCTTCTATTAAAGCCTCTATCGCTTCCTCACAGTTCATTTCTAAAAACGCGCCTGCTAGCATTTCTCCTAGTAAGACAAAGTTTTCAGGATTTGCTGCAAGAGCTGCCATGGATGAGAACCTTTCGTCCTCCCCCCATTCTGGGTGACCAACCGCAGCGCATACTCCTGCTCGCTGTTTATCTGAGGCGGCGAAATACACTATTTTCCCGTCACTGCATTCTGTTAAGTTATAGACACTAGATAGCAAGATCCCGCCATTTGCGTCATCGTCTACCATTGTCAGATCCATCATGCCATCTGGCCAGAAGAAATACATGCAGGCGTCGACCATTGGGATTTCAACATGTTGTCCTGCACCAGTTCTCTCTCGGGCCAATAACGCTGCAGTAGTCGCTTGCGCTACTGTCAGGGCTGTTGATTTGTCAGCATAAAGATTTCTGACCAAATCGGGGAAAGGTATTTGAGGATTCAGTTGGCGACTGATTACTCCACAAATTCCCTGGATTACAGGATCTAGAACTGGTCGGTTTGAGTATGGGCCAGTGGGTCCAAATCCGCTGATTGAAACGTAAATCAGGTTTGGATTAATTGCAGATAACTGCTCGTAACCCAGTCCCATCCTGTCAATTGCGCCGGGCCGGAAGTTTTCGACAAAAACATCAGTACTCTTAGCTAGTTCCCTAATAATTTCAACGCCTTCTTCTTTGGACAAGTCAAGGGATAAAGAATTCTTCCCCCGATTGTTATTCATATAGAAGGCGCCTATCCCGCCTTTGTCGAAAGAAGGTAATCTTGTCATGTCCCCGAGCCCATCAACGGGTTCCACCTTCAAAACGTCAGCTCCTTGGTCGGCGAGAAGCATAGTTGCTAGTGGCCCAGATACGACTTGTGTTAAGTCCAAGATCTTAAAACCGTCTAATGGTCCAGTCATAAATCTCCTTAGTAGTTGGTAAGAGGCTATTCCCTCACTATATTCCGGCAAAATCTATCAACATAATTTTCTT
>PATO01000018.1 GCA_002712415.1 Actinomycetota bacterium
CGAGGCCTGCTCTCCTTGACGACTTCGGGTAAAGCAGCTTCGGCAACTTCGAGCACTCCCATGTCATGATGTCGTTCTTTAGTGAGTAATGCAGTTGCCACACCACTTTTAAGATTCGCTCCTGATGTATTAGAAACGCAAGCGACTCCAGCATCATTAAGGATTTCGCTCAAGAACCTTGTCGTTGTTGTTTTTCCATTTGTTGCGGATATCAAAACGCTCCCTCTAACTAAACTCCCAGATAATTTAGAAAGGGCCTTTGGATGAAGTCTAAGTAAAACCATCCCAGGTGCAGATGTTCCTCCGCCTCGCCGGAGTAGAGGCGAGAGAAATGCAACGATTTTTCCCATTAACCGAGCAACAAAATACATAAAGAGATGTTACAACCTCTTTCGTATCTATTTGAGGTCACTCAGACTTACTTTGAAACCAAAACCATAATTAGTTAAATCTTTCGGGCTGAAAATCAGTCCGGAGAATTAACGAGTTATAGCCTTATATTTAATTCGAGTCGGTTGATTGTTGCTCCCAAACTCTTTCCGAAGGAAGGCCTCATATTCACTAAAATTTCCTTCAAACCATCGAACTGCAGAATTTCCCTCAAACGCAAGCACGTGAGTAGCAATTCTGTCAAGGAACCAACGGTCGTGGCTAATTACCACTGCACAGCCTGCGAAATCTTCTAGCCCACCCTCCAAAGCTCGTAAAGTATCCACATCTAAATCATTCGTTGGCTCGTCCAGTAGCAATACGTTAGCGCCGCTCTTGAGTACCTTTGCTAGATGAACCCTGTTACGCTCACCACCTGATAAATCTCCAACAAGCTTTTGTTGGTCCGATCCTCGGAAATTAAACGACGCTGTGTACGCGCGCCCATTCACTTCTTTCCCCCCGATTATGAGATTATCAACACCACCGGTTATCTCTTCATAAACACTTCTAGACGGGTCGAGGGACTCTCGTGATTGATCAACATATCCGAGATCAACTGTTGGCCCAATGGTTATCTTGCCTGAATCAACAGGTTCGGTTCCTGTTAGCAAATTGAACAACGTAGATTTGCCAGCCCCATTAGCCCCAACAATTCCAACAATCCCAGCTTTGGGCAAAGAAAATGATAAGTCCTCTATCAAAAGTTTTTCACCGAAACCCTTCGAAAGCCCATCAACCTCAATAACTAGGTCGCCAAGTCTTTGATCAACGGGGATATTAATTTGGAGTTCTCTTTGAGAGCGATCGCTGGACTTTGCTTCTGCGAGAAGTTTATCGTAGGCCGCCAACCGAGCTTTCCCTTTTGCTTGACGGGCCTTTGGAGCCATTCGCACCCATTCAAGTTCACGGGCTAAAGTTCTCTGCCGTGCGGCGTCCTTGTTTTTTTCCTCGGACAAACGCTTTTCCTTTTGTTCCAACCAGCTTGAGTAGTTTCCTTGGTATGGGATTCCACGTCCTCTATCGAGCTCAAGGATCCACTCTGCGACGTTGTCGAGAAAATACCGATCGTGTGTTATTGCCACAACTGTGCCGGCATACTCGTTGAGGAAACGTTCCAGCCAAGCAACTGATTCAGCATCAAGATGATTAGTTGGCTCGTCAAGAAGAAGTAAATCCGGCTTCGAAAGAAGCAATTTGCATAACGCAACTCTGCGCGTTTCGCCCCCCGACAGGTTTTCAACGCTGGAGTCGCCAGCCGGTAGCCTAAGGGCATCCATAGCTATCTCCACCATGCGTTGAAGGTCCCACGCTCCCGCAGCCTCAATTTTTCCTTCAATCTCAGCTTGCAAAGATCCGAGCTTTTCAAAATCTGCATCTGGGTCGGACCAAGCCTCCAAGACTTGGTCATAATCTTCTAATAGCGAAGCTACTTCTCCGACTCCATCCATTACGTTTTCATATACTGTCTTCTCAGTGTTTAATTTTGGTTCTTGGGGCAAGTACCCAACAGTGAATGAAGGAGTCAACCTTGCCTCGCCTGTAAATCCATCGTCCAAGCCAGCCATAATTTTAAGTAATGAAGACTTTCCCGCACCATTCATACCTAAGACACCTATTTTCGCTCCCGGAAAGAAAGAAAGACTTATATCCTTGAGGACCTCGCGATCTGGGGGATAGAACCGAGAACACTTGTGCATAGTGAAGATATATTCATGAGCCATGGACTTGAGCGTACCTTATCGTTGAACGCTTTTGGGTATTCCTGACTATGTCTTGGGTCATCGCAAGTCCTATGATCAATCAATGATCAAAGCGATACTTTTTGATTTCGGTGGTGTAATCACGACTAGCCCTTTTGATGCGTTTGAAGAGTACGAGAAAGAAGCTTCGCTCCCATCTGGTGTCATTCGAAAGATCAACAGCACCAACCCAAATGGTAACGCGTGGGCGAAATTTGAACGCAACGAAATAACAAGAGACCAATTTGTCTCTATTTTTGAGGACGAGGCTGTTGCACTTGGATTTAGGATCAGCGCTGAACGCGTTTTGAAATGTCTCGAAACTACAATTCGACCAAACATGGTAGATGCTATTAAGTCCCTCAGAAAAGAATATAAATTAGCCGTACTAACAAATAACCTTCTACAAAGCTCTATTGATTCAGGTACAGCGAAAAGAAGCCCCACAGCCCAT
This sequence comes from Actinomycetota bacterium, assembly GCA_002712415.1. Classification (GTDB taxonomy): domain Bacteria; phylum Actinomycetota; class Acidimicrobiia; order Acidimicrobiales; family UBA8592; genus UBA8592. The sequence continues at coordinate 2,626 of PATO01000018.1, forward strand.
CTAGATACAGTGGTTAACTTAGTAGACGATGTCATAGAGTCCTCAAAGATAGGAGCAAGAAAACCTGAAAGAGTATTTTACGAAGAAGCATGCCGAGTAATTGACGTTGATCCAATCGAATGTGTTTTTCTTGATGATTTGGGTATAAATCTTAAACCAGCCCGCAAAATGGGCATGCGTACAATTAAGGTGACGAGTGAACAACAAGCACTCAATGACTTATATGAAGTCTTGAGAGAAAATAAAAGTAAGGAGTAATTAATGCGAATCGCCACATGGAATGTCAACTCCTTAAAAGCAAGAATGCCTAGAGTAGTTGACTGGGTTGCCAGATTTAATCCATCTGTTTTGTGTCTACAAGAAACGAAGATGGCTTCTGACGCGTTCCCGCATTCCGCCTTCGAAGAGATGGGCTACGAAAGCGTGCACAATGGTCAAGGCAGGTGGAATGGTGTTGCGATCCTAAGCAACGTCGGTCTAGATAATGTATGTTACGGCTTCGATGATGGGAAACCAGAGGATCCTGATGCCCGAATTATCTGGGCGACTTGTAACGGTGTTCGTGTTGCTAGCGCATATATTCCCAATGGGCGAGAAGTAGGGCATGAACACTATCACTACAAACTTGACTGGTTATCGAGATTGAGATCTCACCTCGAATTAAATAATGACCCAAGTGAAAACCTTGCCATTCTTGGTGACTTTAACGTTGCTCCAGAAGATCGAGATGTCTGGGATATCAATTCGTTTAAAGGAGCAACCCATGTAAGTAAGCCTGAGAGGGATGCTTACTTTAAAGTATTAGATTGGGGACTCATTGACTCGCTCCGCGACCAATGCCCTGATGAGGCTGGGGTCTATACCTTTTGGGATTATCGTCAAGGTAGCTTCTACAAAAAAATGGGGATGAGAATTGACTTTATATTGCCAACTATTGCAATGCATCAGGGAATAGAAACCATCGTTGTGGACCGAAACGCGCGAAAAGGGGAAAAGCCTTCTGATCATGCGCCTGTTGTCGCCGACTTTTCTCTGATCTGACTCTTCAGGCTGAGTTAGCTAATTCATCAGAGCCAGGAAGTTCACCAATCGGCCCAATAATAGTCAGTTGATCGTCAGCAAGGAGTTCCGTGTCAGGATCAGCTCTGAGTACTCGTTCATCCCTACGGATAGCTTCAATGTGGAGGTCTTTATCTAAAGTCAGATCTCCTACTCTTTTGCCGATAAGAGAACGCAACGCTGTTTCAGGTAAGAGTGGATACTGCCCAATTTCTAAGCCAGGTAAAAGTCCATCTTTGACTTCTGCTTCGTGAGCTGCGTCCAAGGATACCGCAGACTTATTGTCATCTAAATAGCCGGCTAGCTCTCCAGCTAGACGAAGGGCGCGACCTGGTTTTACCGTGGTTCCGGCAAGAAAAAATAAAGCATTCACGCGTTCATTTCGGCCTCCCCATTCGGCAGGTATTACGATACCAGCCTCACTTTTTACGATTACTAAATGATCATCCTCAGCGTCATCAAAGAACGCTAGTGGTGTTGCTGTAGGATGAGTTTGCGAGGGCTGTATCCAAAGCGAACCTGTTTCTAAAAATTGTTCATTAACCGTATCAGCATCAATTCCTATCCGATGACCTAAAACCTGCGAAGCGCGAGTCGCTGCTAGATCAATATCGCCATCATTCGGAACATAGAGCACTGAAGCTCTCGCAATTAGACCAGCGTAGTCATCCTCGGAGCGAAGCCCGTGGCTTTGCATCGCAGCAGAAATTTCCCGATCAACGCTGGTATCAGCTGCCCGACCTAGTCGCTCGTAAATGTGATGTATTGCACCAGCTGTTTGTGTTGCTTTCTTCTTTCCTATGAAGTGATACCAAATAAGTGTCAACAAAGTTGCAGCGCACACCAGAATCAATGGGAATGATCCAAGCTTTACGATGAGATATAAAGAGATACCGATACCAAGAATTTGGGTGAAAGGATAGAGAGGAGTTTTAAAGCCTGGGGCATATGAAGATATCTTTGCAGACCTGAGCACGATTACAGCTAAATTTACAAGAGCTAATTTAACCAAAACAAAGGCGCTTGCAAGCTTAGCGATCGCTCCTGCTCCAAAGGCGATCACCACAAATGACATACCTGCCCCAGTTAGAATGATGCCCCAAATAGGTGTCCCAAATCTACTAAGCTCAAGAAATTTTGTGCTCATGAGGCCATCGCGGCTCATTGCCATGGGGTAGCGTGCCGCTGCAAGAATTCCAGCATTAGCCGCCGAAGCAAAAGCGGCTAATGCAGCTGCGATAACAAATCCTGCGCCGACGGCTGGCATGAAGTACTCGGCAGCAGTATGAAGGGGAGCTTGATCGACTATCAGGTCATCAGCAGGTACAACCGCAACTGCTACTAAAACACCGACTGTATAAACTACAGTGCTGACAAATAACGAAACGATTACACCAAGAGGAATATTTTTTGAAGGATCTTCAACCTCTTCTGCGATGCTCGCAACTTTTGTCAAGCCTCCGTAGCTAACGAAAACAAGGCCGATAGCAGCGACAAATCCGCTCGACCCGCTTGTAAAGAAGGGGTCGAAATCACCAAGTCCACTATTGGTATCTGGTAGTCCAGCTATCATGTACCACCCCATAATGCCGAGCAGAAAAGCCACCATCCCCATTTGCAGGGAAGCACTGGTTTTCGAGCCAACAATATTCAGGACAGTAAAGAAAGCTATCAAGCAAATAGCAGTGGGTTTTGCTGGTAAGTCAACAATTAAATTTAGATAAGCGCTCATGCCAACTAACGCGAAAGCGTCCTTCATGACAAGCGAGACCCATGTAGAGACTGCGCTAAGAGTTCCTCCTGCAGGACCGAGTGCTCTTGCAAGAAAATAGTAGAGACCGCCGGCTCGAGGCATTGCCGTAGACAACTCTGAGACGCTAAGCATGGCTGGCAACGCAAGAAGGCCCGCCACTAAATAGGCTAGAACAGCAGATGGGCCAGCTTTATCGACCGCGAAGCTGGGAAGAAAGAATAAGCCTGCGCTAATTGTTCCACCAGTACTTAAGACAAAGACGTGTCGAAGACCTAAAGACCTCTGGAGGTCTGAAGAAGATGAGTCCTTACCGGCCATGCGAAATCTTAGCAATTTAAGTCAGTTAACTGGGAATATTACGAAAAGATTTCAATTATCTGTTCCCCAAAGCGATCAATTACTACAGAGCTGACCTGAGGTATCTTCCTCAGATCTTTTATTGATTTGGGTTTATTTGAAACTAGTGCAGCGATGGCATCATCTGAAAGTACGATCTCAGGTTTTGAGTCGTTAGCTTTGGCAATGTTTCTCCTAATTGAGTCCAATTCGTCCATGCAACTTTGCTCACTATTAAATGCTTTCTGTTGATGATCCGTCACATTTTGAGAACCAAGAAAGGCTCGTATCTTCTGAGATAAGGCCTTCCTATCCCCGTCAAACTTCAATGGAGTCGGATCCAAGAGGTCAGATAGTTCCCGAATATACATGGAAGGTTTTCTGCTTCGTTTGCTTCCTAGAGCACGATTTCTCGCCCATGAAATATGAAGCTGTTCCTCGGCTCTCGTCAATCCAACAAAGAATAGGCGTCGCTCTTCCTCTAAAGCTAACTCAGTATTGGCATGGGCAATAGGGTGGAAGCCTTCCTCAACCCCGCACAGGTGAACTATTTTCCACTCCAATCCCTTTGCTGCGTGAAGCGTAAGAATTTGGACACCATCGTCTCTACCTGCTCCTGATTCTCTATCAGATGCCACCGTAAATTTAATCTCTTGCTCTTGAAAAGCCTCAACAATTGGAGGTATCTGAGCATGTGTTCTGACCAATACCGCTTGGTCGCTAAGATCAATATCGCCAATCGCAAGCTCTTTGACGAGCCTAGCAACGCTACGAGCTTCTTCGTGTTCATCTAACTCTGCTCGGATCGTCGGTAAGCGACCACTTTGCATTTTCGGATCGAGGCGTTCCATCATCGGAAGGATGGAAGAAGATAAAGCCAATATTTCTGGACTTGAACGAAAGTTATCCTTCAATATAACCGTTTGCGAATTCGAGAAATACTGCTCAAAATCATTTAAAAACCTAGCGTCCGCACCATTCCACGAATAGATTGCTTGGCACGGATCTCCCACAACTGTTAACGAACTGCTTGACCCTAACCAAGCCTGAAGAAGCGCAAATTGTAGAGGATTGACATCTTGAAATTCATCAACGAATAAGTCTTTGAATTTCCAATGACGAGCCTCTGCATAATTTGCATCTTCTGCCAAGAACCTTATTGCAAGCTGGATGATGTCATCATAATCAATAAAATTTTCTTTTCTTTTTAACTCTATGTACTTTTGGAAAGACTCAACCACAGAAACGAAAGGGACAACATCTACTCGTCCAGCATTTTCGGCTTCTGAAATATAATCGTCAACTGAAATTCTTCTCGCAGTCGCCCAGTTGATTTCAGCCAAAATAAAATTACGCTCCGCATGATTAAAATTTTTAGGCAAGATCCGAGAAAGGTAACTACCTTGATTACTGATCAAATCTGGTTCGTCTCTAATGCCAAGATCCTTCCATCTAGCTTTTATCTGTCTGTAAGCGATTGAATGGAAAGTTCCAGTCTCTACTAATGACGCTTCGCCCATTGTTGCCATTCTGTTTTTTATTTCAGTGGCTGCTTTATTCGTAAAAGCGAGACAAAGTGAGTGTTCAGGTTCTATTCGAACAGCGTTTATCTGGTAAGCAATTCGATGAGTTAAAACTCGAGTTTTGCCGGTTCCGGCACCGGCAAGTATTCGTAAATGCCGTGCATCAGAGCGAACAGCAGCAAATTGCTTCTCAGTCATATTTTTATCAAGAAACTCCACGGCATGAGACTAGCGTGGAAGTACGTTAAGTATCTAGTGAAGAAGTTATTGGACGAAAATAAAGTACTAGAGTGATATCAGCATGGGTTATCAGGTACTAGCGCTAAATGACAATGAAGAAATAATGATTGACCTTCGCAAGCATGTCCTTGCGCTGGCTCAATCATTCATAGCATTCTTGGCTTTCTCTGGCCTTGTAATCTTTCTTTATTCAGTTACGAAGTGGTGGTGGTTCTTGCTCTTTTGGTTCTGGATTGCGCTGATATTCTTTGGTCGTTACATAAATTACAGACAAGAGAGGTTTCTTATCACTACCCAGCGTGTTGTTTTTCGTCATGGAACCTTAAAAATGAGCATTTATGAAATCCCATTATCAAAGATCACTGCGGTTATCTCGCGTCAAGGTATTTTGGGGCGACTTGCTGGTTTTGGAACTTTAAGTATTGAACACTCTGATGACAGGATGTCAGTTTATGAGATGCTTCCACAGCCAGAATTAATCAAAAGAGAACTGTCTCAGCTGATTCAATAAGTACTGTTAAATGGTAGCGAAAAGTTTAGTTTGAAAAAAGAATGACTTCAGTAAGGAATGTAGGACAACTAACAGGAGGTTCAAGTGGGTCCACTATCAGGTAAACGTGTAGTTGAGATAGCAGGAATAGGCCCCGGCCCATTTTGTGCCATGTTATTGGCTGATCTGGGAGCAGAAGTAGTGAGGGTAGATCGGGCATCAGCTGTCCCCGATACAATGCCCGATTCTCCCAACCTAGACTTGCTTAATCGCGGACGAAGATCAGTTGGTGTGAATCTCAAGACACCCGAGGGGATCAAAACTGTTTTAAAGCTAGTTCAGAATTCCGATGCACTCATTGAAGGTTTTCGACCTGGTGTAGCTGAGCGGCTAGGTATAGGCCCTAAAGAATGTCTAGCTAGAAATCCCAAATTGATATACGGAAGGATGACTGGTTGGGGGCAGGAAGGAACGTACTCTTCAATGGCGGGGCATGATATAAATTACATCGCGCTATCTGGGGTGCTGGGGATGATAGGTCGTGAGGGTGAAAAGCCCATACCGCCAGTAAACCTTGTAGGAGATTTTGGTGGGGGAGGAATGCTTCTTGCTCTTGGAATATGTGCTGCGTTAGTTGAAGTGGCCAGAAGCGGCGAAGGTCAGGTAATTGATGCGGCAATGACGGATGGTTCTGCACTGCTTTCGACAATGATGCATTCATTCAAAGCGATGGGGATATGGGGAGATCGCGGAACAAACCTTCTCGACACAGGAGCCCCCTTTTACGATGTTTTTGAATGTGCAGATGGGGAATATATCTCAATAGGTTCAATTGAGCCCCAGTTCTACTCTGAACTTTTGCGCATCACAGGGATTGACCAAAGCGAAAACCCTAAACAGATGGACAGAACGAAATGGGCAGAAATGAATTTAAAGATAAGTGACGTAATCAAAGAAAAGACGAGATTGGAATGGGAGGAATTGATGGAAGGGACAGATGTTTGCTTCGCACCTGTTCTTTCAATGGATGAGGCCTACGAGCATCCTCATAATAAAGAGAGGAACACATTCATTGAAGTTGCAGGAGTAATGCAACCTGCGCCTGCACCACGGTTTAGTAAAACTCCCGGGGCAGTGTCATCTCCTCCACCTCACCCTGGCCAACATACAGAGGAAGTCCTAGCAAGTTTAGGTCTAACAACAGACGAAATATCGCTGCTCAGGGAACAAAACATAATCAAATAAATCGCGTCATCTCAATTCTTTAATTGCTTGAACTCCGCAAAAGTGTGCTGTAGCTGTCATCATTGATATATGACAGTTATAAAAATAAATGCAATTACAGTTCCTGAAGGTGTAGGCAGCGAAGTAGCAAGTAGGTTTGCCGCCAGGGCAGGTGCAGTTGACGGCACCGAAGGATTTGAAGGATTCGAGCTATGGCAACCTGAAGACGGAAGAAATCAATGGTTGGTAGTCACGAGATGGCGTGATGACGCATCCTTTGAAGAATGGCGATCATCAGGGCAAGCAGCTCATGCTCATAAACCTGTTGAAGGAGCTACAGAAAAGCCTCTAAACCTATCGGCGGAGTTATGGCACTATACAGTCTCTGTTACTTCTAAAGAAAAGGATTGAGAAACTAGTGAGCTTAAGAGATCTTCATACCACTGTCGCTTTTTTGCTTATCTTTATGAATGCAATAGCAGGAGTTTGGGGCATCCTCCTTGACAGGAAAAGTCTTAAATCAACGAGATTCTTCTGGGCAGCTATAGTGGCCGCTCAAATTGTTGTCTTTGCGCAAGCTATTGTTGGGGTCGCATTGCAGTCTGAAGAGAAGATAGAACCAGATGATTTCCATTATTTGTATGGATTCTCGATGATCATTGCAATTGCACTTTTGTACGGCTACCGAAATACCATCGGCAACAAAAAATTTCTGCTCTATGGCCTTGGCAGTTTATTCATAATGGGGCTGGGTATCAGGGCTATGTTTTTAGGAACAACATAGAAATGAAAAATAGAGATTAATCATGAAAAATCGCATCGGAGAACTAGATTGAGCGACTATGTCTTGGTAACTGGAGGCGCAGGGTACATCGGTAGTCATTCTGTACTTGCACTAATGGAAGCGGGATATAACCCTATTGTGCTCGATAATTTTTCAAATTCATCCAAAGAATCCATTACCGGCATTGGGAAAATATACGGTAACACCCCTATCGTTATCGAGGGTGATGTCGGTAACTCGTCGCTGGTAATGGATATTTTCTCAAACTATGACGTAAATTCGGTGCTTCATTTTTCCGGACTTAAGTCAGTTGAAGAGTCAATGGCTGACCCGCTGAAATATTATATTGAAAATGTTGGATCCTCTCTATCCCTTCTGCGAACAATGCAAGCAGCGAGCATTCATACAATCATTTTCTCCTCATCAGCAACTGTCTACGATCCTGAAAGCCAAGTGCCTTACACAGAAAATTCTCCTACAAATCCCATAAACCCTTACGGGCACACCAAATTGTGCATTGAGCAGATTCTTCAGGGGCTTGTAAGTTCCAACCCAAAGTGGAGGGTGGGCATATTGCGCTATTTCAATCCTGTAGGGGCTCACCCATCTGGTCATATCGGTGAAGATCCAAAGCAAACGCCTAATAATCTGATGCCCTTACTGATGCAAACTGCCATAGGCCGAAAGGAAAAACTCCTAATCTTCGGAGACGACTATGACACTCCAGATGGCACGTGCATCCGGGATTACATCCATGTTTTAGATCTCGCTAGAGGTCATCTGTCAGCTTTGTCATATTTAGAAAGACATCAAGGGCTTCATATATGGAATTTAGGGACAGGGACGGGAACCTCCATTAAAGAGTTAGTAGATAAGGTTAGAGAAGTCACCGGAGTTGAGATCAAAACAGAAATCACCTCCAGACGCCTTGGGGATAGTTCTAAAGCAGTTGCTGATCCGGAGAAAGCAAAAAGCGAACTATCTTGGCATCCAGAATATTCAATTGGGAATATGTGCGCTGATCACTGGAATTGGCAACGTCAAAATCCAGATGGGTATCAATAGCCTAAAACGCGTTCAAGATAAGAGTTTGTAAAATGGCCATCTGGGTCTAAAGCCTTTCTGGCCTCAGTAAACTCAGACCATCTAGGGTACAACTTTGCCAATTGTGCAGACTCAAGACTATGTAATTTCCCCCAATGGGGCCGTCCATTAAATTGATCCATAATATGTTCAATTCTTTTGAAAAAATCTTTGGGGTCTACCCGGTTATAGAGATGGACTGCAATAAAGCCTGTTTCTCTTTCGCTAGCCATTGAAAGGGGAATGTCGTCTGCGCTCAAGCTTCTGACTTCAACAGGAAATGTAACTGGAAAGCTAAGTTCTTCAATGACACGCTGGACAGCTTCAAACGCTTCGAAAAGACACTCTCTTGGGACTGAATACTCCATTTCAAGAAATTTAACTCTTCGTTTAGAGCAAAAGATGTTATGGCTAGCATCTATGCGCTCCGGCCTGACATTCTCCTTGATAACGCTATTCACCATAGGGTCTACGCTATTTGGGAACTGTAACCAGAATTGATTCAAAAGACTAAAGCCAAAATTTCTTGTGACTTCATTGGTCACAAATGAAGAAAATTTTCTTGTTCGTGTATTGGTTGATGCAGTCTTGTTGCAGATTTTAATTTCTGCAAGCTCAGTATGTGGGAACCAAAAGAACTCGACAAAGTCTGCGCTTAATTCCTCGAATTTAAATCGCGAGATAATTTCAGGCAATTTCGCTGTGAACTCTAGAATCTTCAAATTGAAGGCCGGAACGCACTGGAGTGTAACCGAAGTTATTATCCCCAATGCACCCAAGGAAACTTTGGCCGGTCCTAAAAGATCAGAGTTTTTTGATTCGGAAATATCCATAACAGACCCATCCCCTGTGACAATTCTGATACCCACAATGGCAGAACTTATTGAGTTGTATTTGATGCCAGTCCCATGTGTTCCGGTAGCAATAGCTCCAGCGAGACTCTGGGTGTCAATATCTCCAAGGTTTGGAAGAGCAAAACCTATTTTATGCAACTCTATATTCAAATCGGAGATGGTTATTCCAGCGCCTACGGTGACCCGTAACCTATCTCTATCAATACTAATAATACGATTCATTGACTCCATAGAAACTAAGAATCCCTCAGTTAATCCAATAGAGCTAAAGCTGTGCCCACTTCCTATCGGCCTAATTTTAAGTCTTCTAGCTACTCCCAAGCATACGATGTCGGAAATTTCAGCTTCTGTTTTAGGTTCGAAGATATTGTGTGGGTTGGATGACTGATTTCTAGCCCAATTGGTCCACTTCTTAGTCAAAAGATGCTCCTTGGATCAACATCGGCAATGGTTAAAATTACCAGCCACGAAGATCCACCTTCCAATCACCATAGATATAGCCCTCCTGTGAACAAGCCAATCTAGAATGCTTAGCAATCGTAGGGTCTACATGCGGAACTCGGAGGTGAATCAAATCTCCAACTTGAAATGCGAGATCGCCTCTTTGTTCAGTTGGCAGAATAGTTGAATGTTCATCAGAGCAAAACTCAATGATCCCATCTTCAAGTTTTGGCTTTCCATAATCTGTCGCAAAAGATTTCACTCCTGCATCACATACCGCTCTCTTTCGATCTCTTTCGACAGAAATTACTGTTGAGACTATTGTCAGGCTCTCTTCGAAGGGGAGACCTACGGTTGAGTATCGGGTATCCATAAACAGAAAAGATCCTGCTTGAATTTCTGTTGCTAATTCATTAAGGTCAAATGTCCCTGTCCCACCGGCAGAGATAATATCACCACCAGTGATTGAATGAGCCTCCTGCAATACTTGCATAGCTTCAGCGACACCTCTTTTCCGATCAGCTCTATCAGGGGTAAACATTAGATGCCCTTCATATCCCATAACACCCTTGATATTTAGGCCCTTTCGCCGGGCATAGCCTGAAAGAATCTCTACCTCGTTCAAATCACAACCACATCTGGGTAATCCAACGTTCACATCAATCAGTACGTTGCGAATGCCTCCGTCCTTCGCAGCATCTATCGTCTCAGTGGAATCTACGGCAACGATTATTTCAACACCATGGTCGACTAAAGATCTGAGTCTAGAAGCATTCAATGTTTCATTGGCGAGCAGAAGATCATCCCCTAGCCCGTTAGCCGCTAAACCTTCGAGTTCCTTGATCGTTGCACAACAAAAACCTGAGTAGCCAGCTTGCTTGAGTATCGCTGCAATATCGGTTGATTTGAAAGCCTTAACATGTGGCCTCAAAGAGGAGCCAGGCCTGATGGACTTCATGGTCTCAAGATTTTTTTCAAAGATCTCAAGATCAACAGCCAAGTATGGCGTCTGGAGGTCATTTAACTTCCGCACGAGGCGAGAATACTCAAGTTACATAACAGCTGCAATGCCTAAGTCAGCAAAGTTTTCCTTCTTATAGTTATCTCTGAACATTTCTCGGAGTTTAGTTGCTTGGTCATCATATTCTGATGGGTCATCCCAAGTTTCTCTCGGGTTCAAAATTTCGTCGGGGACTCCTTCGCAACTTGTTGGCATGCGCAAGTTCAGAATAGGTTGCGTGACTAGGGGGGTATCGTCAAAGTCGCCTGCAAGTGCAGCGTTCAGTAATGTCCTAGTGTGTTTGAGAGACATCCTGCTACCAACGCCGTGTGGTCCACCGGTCCAACCAGTGTTAAGAAGAATACATCTCGTATCATGCTCAGACATGCGCTTCGCTAGAAGTTCAGCATAAACACTTGGCTTTTGAGACATAAAAGGGCCTCCAAAGCAGGCTGAGAAGGTTGCCTCGGGTTTTGTAACGCCTACTTCCGTCCCAGCAAGTTTTGAAGTGAAACCGGTGACAAAATGATACATAACTTCATCCCGACTGAGGATAGATACCGGAGGCAATACGCCGAAAGCATCAGCAGTTAACAAAACAATTGTCTTCGGATGGGGGCCTGCTGCTCCAGATGCAACGCTAGGATTACAAGTCAGAGGATACGCAAAACGAGTATTTTCAGTCCTCGAACCGTCAAATAGATCTAGCTCCTGAGGATTTGTCTCCTCAATGGGCTTCCCTGGTAATGGAGGCACATTTTCAATTAGCGTCCCCTTCATGCTCAATGCGGCAGCAATTACCGGTTCAGCTTCCTTGTCGAGATCAATAAGCTTCGCATAGCATCCATCCTCAAAGTTTGAGACTCCTAAATCAGTCCAAACATGTTCATCATCGCCGATTAGGAGACGGTCAGGATCAGCAGACAGCGTGGTTTTGCCCGTTCCTGAGAGACCGAAAAGGATAGCGCTATCGTCATCAGCGCCCACGTTTGCAGAACAGTGCATTGAAAGTTGCCCTTTGCTTGGCAGGACATAGTTCATGACAGTAAACATTGTCTTCTTGTTAACTCCGCAGTAATCAGCGGGCCCTACCACTAAAGCTACGCGGTTAACGATGTCCATAATGACCGCACGGTTCGACTTGGTATGATCTCTTTCAGGGTCAGCAATAAAAGAAGGGACATTTAAGATGGTCCACCCTGTTTCAGGCCGGTCGCTGTCATCACGAACTGCCTTTGGAAACATAATGTTGCAGAAATACGCATGTGTTGCGTATTCGCCAACAAATCTATAAGGCTCAGCAAATTCAGTATCCCATCCACAAAAGACATCCGTTACGTAGAGGCTGCCTTCTTTGCTATTCAAATGACCAACAACACGTTTTAAAAGGTCATCAAATGCTTCCGGGTCGAATCTTTCAAAACCATCTTTCCACCAAACCGTATCCTCTACCTCAGGTCTAGCAACAGCAAAGGTATCTTTCACAGGGCGCCCAGTACACTCAGGGTCGCTGAAGTAAACAAGTGGCCCATCTATTCCTAGAGCAGTTGGAAATGCTTTTTGCTGATCAGAATCGCCATCAATAGAAACGCGACCCTTGTCGTTCTCTATAGCTGCGTAAAAGAGCTCATCTTGAGTTAACCCGTAATGGATGGTCGCGTTTTCGATACCAAATTGTTCTAAAAGTGCTTTTTCGATCTTATGTTGGGGGTGATCTGTCATCTCTTGACCTCGTATTTAACTTATTGCAGGAAATCTGGAGTTCCCATGTCCACTTCGGAGCCCAAGCGAAGATTCGTGGCCATTCCTGATTCATCAAGCTCAAAAATAACACGCTGTCCTTGCCGTAGCATGCGAAAAATCGAACCATCAAGGGCGTTAGGCGAGAGCTCATATTCAGTAAAGTTACGCTCGGACATAACTACACCATCTTTGGTTCCCGGATCGTATGACTTGATGACTCCCTGCACAGTTGCTCCTAAAATAAGATTCAACGTAGTAACAATAACTGACTATATGCAATAGTTGCGAACTGTTAAAGCTTTTCAAAGATTTAACTAAATTAACCAAAAATAACGATATGTCGTCTTTCCGCCTCAGGAATTAGTAGCATTCCATTCGTGGAACAACTGAAATCTTTCTCAGCTAAACAAATACGAGACGTAATTTTAAAATATGATGAGTCTCTAAAAAGTTACTCTGAAAATCTTAATTCGCTTAATGTATACCCTGTGCCTGATGGTGACACTGGTACTAACATGTCCTTTACTTTGAAGTCAGTTATTGAAGAACTGGCCGAAAGCGATGACAACCCAGAAGCACAATGGGAAGCCATTCGTCATGGAAGCTTAATGGGGGCCCGTGGCAACTCAGGGGTAATCCTTTCTCAGATTCTTCGAGGACTAGCTGATAGTTTCTCAAACAAAACCCAAATGGACAATAAGGCTATTGCTGAGGCTTTGACACATGCTTCCGAAGCTGCGTATGCATCTGTCATGAAGCCCGTTGAGGGAACGATACTAACTGTCTCAAGAGAGATAGCCGAGAAGGCGCAAGAACTAGTGAAAGGCAAAATGGCGCTGACGACGTTCTTGTCTCAATTAGTATCTGCTGGTGAAGATTCCTTAAACCGAACCCCTGACTTACTTCCTGTACTGAAAGATGCAAATGTTGTGGACGCCGGAGGGGCTGGGTATCTCCTACTTATTCAATGTTTTCTTCATATTGCTGATGGGACTGCCATTAAACCCCCCCCTAAAGCTTCAGTCAACGCGTCAAACTTAACTCCATCTAGCGCAACAAATGATGGTGAAAAACCAGACGTCAGCGAGTTGCGGTACGAAGTCATGTTTTTTCTAGACGCTCCAGAATCAAAAATTGATCAATTTAAACTTGACTGGCAAGCCGTAGGTGACTCAATTGTGGTCGTAGGCGGGGATGGCTTATACAACTGCCATATTCACTCAAATGATATTGGTGAATCTATCGAGGCAGGCATTAGAGCTGGAAGGCCCTATCAAATAAGAGTTACTGATTTGCAAGAAGAACTTTTCCACATAGAGGACCATATTGAGGTCGTGGGCGCCAGCGAGATCATCGTTCCGAACCCCAGTGCTGAAAACACCGCAGTCATCGCTGTAGTTGCAGGAAAAGGCATTCAACAAATTTTTGCGTCAATGGGCGTCAACGCAATTGTTGCTGGAGGGCAATCAATGAACCCATCTGTTAAGGACTTACTTGAAGCTGTTCAACAGGTTCAAGCAAATGAAGTCATAATTCTTCCTAACAACAAGAACATAATCCCCGTCTCTGAACAAGTAGATCATCAAGTCAGCAAGAACGTCATGGTTGTTCCGACGAGAAGCATCCCAGAAGGATTCTCTGCTCTATTAGCATTTGATCCAGCAGCAGATGCGAAAACAAATTCTCAATCAATGAACTCCATGGCAGAGTCAGTTGCAACAGGTGAGGTGACCCAAGCCGTCCGGGATAGCGAGACAGATGCAGGCAAAGTAACTGAAGGTGATTGGATCGGTTTAGACAGAACAGGGGTCATTGTTGCCCGACAAAACCTAGGTGATGCAGCTTTGGATCTTTTGCAAACACTTATCGGGGACGAACATGAAATAGTGACAATTATTGAAGGGCAGGACTGCCCCCCAGAAGTTACAAAAGATCTATTAGCTTGGCTTTCAAATGATAAACCTGAAATTGAAGTGGAAGTTCACAGCGGTGGGCAACCTTTGTATCCCTACTATTTTGGTATCGAATGATTAGATGATTACCCCTTTGAGAATGGGTCGGGTGCAAAGAATGAAGATAGGCGAAGGCCATCTCTGCGGGATAGGGTGTTAAATGTCCAACTCTCAAAACCCGTTGACACTTCCAGACTTGTCGAACATACCGTTATCTCGGCTGAAAGGCATAGGGCCGAAGAAAGAAAGTTCGCTCAATTCTTTAGATATCTTCTCAGTTCTTGATATCTTGACCCATTTCCCCCGTAGGTACATCGACAGAACAAATGAGGCAAAGATCTCCTCGTTGCAGGTGGGCGAAGAAGGAATGATACTTGTTGAAATCCTTAACGTTTATAAGCAAAAGACCCGCAACAGGCGTTCATTAGTCACTGCAAAAGTCACAGATCAAACAGGAAATGTGACGTTAACATTTTTTAACCAGCCATGGAGAGAGAAACAATTAAAAGTAGGCACTGAGGTCATTATCTTCGGGAAACTTGATCAATATAGAGGCGAATACAGGATGGTTAATCCTGTGGTTGACTTGATTGGAGATAAAACAGGCAAATTCATTCCCGTATACGCACAATCGGGTAAAGCAGGTCTATCAACATGGGAGTTCTGTAACTGGACAAAAGACGCGCTTGACAAATCAAAAGTCAGAGGTTTCGCTGAACCTTTACCCTCCGCCATAAGAGAGCAATACGATCTTGTCAGTCGCGACAATGCTTATTCTTCAATTCATAATCCTAAAAACCTAGGAGAAATGCTAACTGCAAGGAAACGCCTTGTATTTGACGAATTGCTTCGTATCCAGTTACTTCTTCTAGCACGAAAAAGACAACTAGAGTTAGCCACTCAAGGAATCAGTCACGACTTTTCCGGAGACCTAGTTAACAAGCTAATAG
Source organism: Actinomycetota bacterium (assembly GCA_002712415.1). Taxonomy (GTDB): domain Bacteria; phylum Actinomycetota; class Acidimicrobiia; order Acidimicrobiales; family UBA8592; genus UBA8592. The sequence continues at coordinate 18,058 of PATO01000018.1, forward strand.
AGAGCATTCCTTTTGAACCAACGAATGCTCAGAGCAAAGCAATCGCCGAAATCTTCCAAGATCTGCGCGCCTCTTACCCTATGCATCGACTTCTTCAAGGAGACGTGGGATCAGGGAAAACGCTCGTGGCTATAGCAGCGCTACTCTCTGTAGTTGAGGCGGGCAAACAAGGCTCAATCATGGCCCCAACCGAAGTGCTTGCAGAACAGCATTTCGTCAGTGCTAAAGAATTGCTAGACAGTTTCACTCTCATGGACTCAACTAACTTGCTAGGTGAACGAAAACTAAATATTTCTCTACTGACAAGTCAGACTTCAGAGAAGGATGCCAAAGAGATACGGGCAAAATTAAGGCGTGGAGAAATTGACATAATCGTAGGCACACACTCCTTAATCCAGGAATCAGTTGAATTTGCAGACATTGGTCTCGCTGTAGTCGACGAACAGCATCGGTTTGGGGTTGATCAACGCGCTGCTCTTCGAAATAAAGGAAATAGTGCGGCAATACCAGATCTGCTAGTAATGACCGCCACACCAATTCCTCGAACAGCGGCAATGACTGTATATGGAGATCTTGATGTAAGTATTTTGAACGAACTTCCAGAGGGGCGTATTCCTGTTGAAACGAGAAGAGTTGCTGACACTCCCGAGTTGTGGAAAGAAGTGAAAGCGCAAATTCTGGAAGGTCGCCAAGTATTTATCGTATGTCCACTAATTGATGAGAGCGAGAACATTGACACTACTTCAGCCGAAGCTACGTATCACAGATTAAAGGATGCTGAACTCAGAGAAATGTCTGTTGGATTGCTTCACGGGAGAATGCATCCAAGCGAAAANCAAAATGTGATGGACTCATTTCGAAATGGTGAACTAAACGCTTTAGTGTCNACCACGGTTATCGAAGTGGGGGTAAATATTCCAAATGCTACAGCNATGGTTATTCTCGGNGCTGAAAGATTCGGTATCGCCCAATTGCACCAATTGAGAGGGCGCGTCGGACGAGGATCATTNCAGTCAATTTGNTACTTAGTTAGTAACTCCNANACATCGGAAACTGACGCGCGCTTGCAAGCCCTTGTAGATTCAAATGACGGTTTTCATTTAGCTGAAATAGACCTAGAACTCCGTGGAGAGGGAACAGTAATGGGGGCTGAACAAAAGGGCAGGACCGANCTAAGAATTGCCTCNCTTCGNAGAGATAANGAGTGGGTATCACATGCAAGGAATGCCGCGAATGCTCTGTTAGATTTGGCACAGCAAGGCGAAGATATATCGCTTCTCATTGAGGAGATGGACCTTTTCTTCAAGGAAGAGAAAGTAGANTATCTATTTAAATCATGAATGAACCACAAAGTGCAGTGTCTGACCCACTAACANCCGCAAATATTCTCACAGANGCCTTTCTGTTTGACCCTTTCTTCAGTTGGNTATTTCCNGGGAAAANTCATAAACAAAATTTGCATGAATGGTGGCATTTCCTNACCCGCCANNCNNCAAAGAATCCNAANTGGATATTAAGTGTTGATGCACATGNCTCGACCTCGTCGATATGGACTANACCAATCCTAGATTTNGNGGAATCTGAAANNAATGGTGATGCCGAACAAGACNCATTCGTCAATTTAATGCATGAATTAGTTGACGATAGGATCTCACAGGTTCTCGAGGCTTTCGCTGAAGTTAATGCTAATCATCCCTCNCAGCCTCATTGGTACCTGCAAGCAGTTGGAACTGTTCCTGAGATGCAAGGTAAAGGACGAGCAGCAAANCTCNTTNGGCCTATTCTGNAGATTTGTGANAAGGAAGGAATTGGGGCATACCTTGAATCAACCAACCCAAGAAATCTCTCCTTTTACTATCGGCTAGGTTTTGAAATACAAAAGGAATTAGAACTTGACGATGGGAAAGCGGCACTAACCTGCATGTGGAGAGACCCCTCTTAAATNCCGTCATCTCCAANTACTATGTCCCATCTGTCAAGACAATCCTTACAACGATAGAACACAACCATANTNGCTTTCCAGCCAGACTCCGGTTCCTTNCTGCCCAAAAAACATCTTCCGCCACAGTCAACACANGTAATTTCCGATGGAAGTTTCATCNCTACCCCTCTTGGAGAAGATAACGTAATTTAATATGAGGGTCATAGCTGGAGTAGNGAAAGGGCGAAAGTTAGTCGCACCAANCGGGGATCACATTCGGCCTACAAAGGACCGCGTCAAAGAAGCTATCTTTAACTCCCTTCACAGTTATGGACTCGTTAATGACAAATCATTTCTCGATTTATTNTCCGGTACAGGTTCATTAGGAATAGAAGCTCTATCACGTGGAGCAAATTCAGTAGTATTTNTTGATAACCACGANGAGGCGATTGACTGCATCACGNTAAATGTTGAAAAATTGAATTATGGNTCAGNATCAAAAATACTGAAAACGGATGCACTGAATTTCCTCAAAAAGNAAGAGTATTTTGACNTAGCTCTTATAGACCCCCCTTATAAATATGAACATTGGNGTGCATTGCTNGAANATNTCAATGCTCATNCAATAGTCATTGAGAGTTCAGAAAANGTAACCCTTGAGAGTGATTGGCAAATAATCAAGAGNCAGAAATACGGTCAAACCAANCTCTTAATAGCTNCACAGCAAATATAAAGACAGGAAATAAGNATGTATTTATTGNGTTCGCNGCAGAAAATAGGTTTACCAACATAGGTAGCGCAAAATCTGGGGTAGATTTATTTAATGGCTATTGCAATTTATCCTGGATCATTTGACCCAGTTCACCTCGGGCATGTGCAAATAGTNGAGACAGCCGCAACGATTTTTGATCNATTAATNGTAGTTGCAATGCACAACAGAGAAAAAAAAGGATTNTTGNCTATTGAAAAACGGGAAGANTTACTCAAAACTTCATTTGTGCATCTTGATAATGTAGTTACAGATTCCTCAACTGGTCTTGTCGTTGATGTCGCNNANGCGTTNAATGCTGACGTAATTATCAAAGGCCTTCGGTCTTCGGTAGATTTTGAAATAGAAATGCAGATGGCTCAAACCAANAAAAGAATTTCGCAAATCAATACATTCTTCATTCCAGCGGACCCGGAATTCNCCTACATTTCAAGTCGATTTATTCGTGAAATATCATCTGAAGGGGGAGATGTATCGGGNTTGGTGCCAAAACCCGTTTCTGAATTATTAGANAGAGAAATAGGTAATAATGACTGAAGCAGAGCAGAATGATGAAANCACAGCATTCGAATCAGTGGAACCATATGAAGCGCCCGAAGTCGAACGCCTAATTCAAGGGCTCATTAATGTTGTTGATGCAGCTCGCCCAGTTCCNTTNTCTTCATCTTCNATGGTTAATAAGGACGAGATCATTTCAGTCTTAAACGATATATCCATACGTTTGCCCGATGAGATCCGTGCNGCAAGATGGTTNCTTAAGCAACGAGAAGACTTCCTCTCCNGAACNCAGAGAGAAGGGGATGAGTTAATTGATTTNGCTCGTGCCAGAGCTGGTCAAATGGTCCAGAAGTCCGAGGTCGTAAAAGCTGCTGAGATCCATGCTCGTAGACTNNTNGAAGAAGCTCAAGCTGAAGCNCAAAGGCTTCGGCTTGAAACCGAGGATTTTTGCGACCAAAGACTTGCTAGCTTTGAAGCTGTTTTGAAGAAAACTCAAAAGGTAGTCGCAGANGGAAGAACTAAACTGCAAGGAGATCCGCTAGCCGACCTGAAGGAAGCNCATGGATCTACAGAAACAGAAACAGAAACAGAACAAGGACCTGAGCTGTATGACCAGGATGAAATCGGTTAANGAGTCTCCAGACTCAAGCGATCTTGTCGTAGANCTCCCAAAATTACAAAGAAATCCAGGTNTTCCNGCCGAAGTAGCATCAGAATGGAAACCTGATCTTTTAGAAACAACTCACTCCAGCGCAACTCTTATTCAAGTAAAAATTNCTCTCGAAGCAGTNTCGGAAAGGATCACGGCCATTGGAACTGCGACACTCCATTGGACTGCTCAGTGTCGAAGATGNCTTGAGGCTACCNCGGGGTGCACATCAATTGATATNNACGAGATATTTGAAGAGGGCGCTTCTGAAGGAGAAACCTTTGAACTGCCGCTTGGTGAAAAGCTTGACTTGAAGCCAATGCTGGCGGAACANGTANTGNTNAATCTTCCACTCGCCGCTTTATGCTCTGAATCATGNACTGGACCAAANGATACAGAATTNTTTACNAAGTCTCNTCCGCCNAANANTGAACAAAATCNTCAAGAGTTNAAGGATCCCAGATGGNCNGCATTGGACCAGTTGAAATTCACAGATGATTAACTTTTTCTAATCTGGGTGCAAGAAAGTCTGCTGGTCGGTAAGCTCTAATTTGCGCAAGTTNCGCTTGCTGTAAGANGAATTGGAAANTNCATGGCAGTACCAAAGAAGAAAACATCAAANTCCAAAAGTAGAAGCAGGCGTAACTCTGCATGGAAACTTCATGCACCGACTCTTAACTCTTGCCCACGTTGNGGTGCCGCCAAAAGACCCCATCATGTATGCGGAAATTGCGGGTGGTATGACGATCGAGTAGCCGTTGAGGTCTAGTCTAAAAACGAAATCATGACTGAAAAATCTCTTCCGGTGGCCGTTGATGCAATGGGTGGTGATCATGCACCCGATCAGATAGTCGAAGGAGCCAGATTAGCTAAAGAATCAGGAATTCCGATTGTTCTATTCGGAACAGAGCAAGCTTTAGATGGCATACGGGACATAGAAACTATTTATGTCTCAGAAGTAGTTGAAATGGATGAGGATCCTGGCCGAGCTGTTCGACGAAAGAAAGATTCATCACTGATTCGTGCAGCTGAATATGTCAGAGACGGCCATAGCGCAGCGATGGTAAGCGCAGGAAATACGGGTGCTACAATGGCATCGGCATTGTTGAGAATGGGAAGGCTAAAAGGAGTCGCTCGCCCTGCGATCGCAACACCTATCCCCACACTGGAGGGGGACCACCCTGTTATCCTTCTTGACTCTGGGGCTAATGCAGAATGTCAACCTGAATGGCTCTTGCAATTTGCCGAAATGGGGGCAGTTTATTCGCGTGACCGATTCGCAGTTACAAAGCCTAAAGTTGGACTGTTATCAATTGGCGAAGAAGCTGGAAAAGGAAACTCGCTGATAAAAGACTCATATGAAATTTTGAATTCTGGAGATTGGGAAACGGTAAGCAAAGCAGAATTTATCGGAAATGTAGAGGGAAATGATTTAATGAGCGGGGCTGTAGATGTTGTAGTTACCGACGGATTCACTGGAAATGTTGCCCTTAAAACACTTGAAGGAACAGCAAAAGCCATAGTGAAAGCGTTATTTTCCGCATTTTCAAGTTCTGAAGATGCGAAAGCAGGCGCTGACCTATTAGGGCCTTCTTTGTTGCCCCTCTATCACAAGCTAGACCCAGATTCTGTTGGGGGAGCAGTTCTTCTCGGTGTTAACGGCATTGCAATTGTTAGTCATGGATCTTCATCAGCAAATGCAATTCTCAACGCAATCAAAACAGCACATGAACTTTATAGAGACAACCATGTGGCAAATCTCCAAGCAGTTCTCAAACCCTGAATGGGTGATTTCTCAGATACTTCGCCATAGTTGCCTGCAGATTCGCTATTATCAGTGACGTAGATTTAAGGACAGGAACATATGCCAGCTGAAACTCACATGGAACAAGACCCTCTTGGTAGAGACGCAATATTGCAATTAATCAAAGACAGGTTAGGTGAGATCCTAGAAATAGACCCCCATACGGTCAATGAAGGTGACTCTTTTGCAGATGATTTAGATGCTGACTCTTTGGCGCTTATAGAACTTGTTGAGGCTATCGAAGAAGAACTAGCGGAAAGATCTGTTGACTTCAGAATTGATGACGAGGATCTGGAAGACCTAAAGAGCGTAAGGGACGCAGTTGACTATGTTTTCAGTCGATTGAGCTAGTTTTCCTTGATTTCTGACACAACGGTAACTTTTGCAAATTCAATAAATAAAGTTTTCAANGACCCGCTTCTTCTAGAAGAGGCACTAACTCATAAATCTTGGTCTGCTGAGAACAAAGGAACAGGGCCGAACGAGAAACTAGAATTTCTAGGGGATTCGGTACTTGGCCTCATTGTCACTGAACACATATACACGAAGTATCCAGAATTATCCGAGGGTCAACTTTCGCTCCTTAGGTCTGTTGTCGTCGGAAGAAACTCTTTAAAAGAGGTAGCAGAGGAGATAAATCTTGATAAATATCTCAAGTTAGGAAATGCTTCGATCTCTCCTGGTCTGCTTGAGGATGCAGTTGAAGCTGTAATTGGCGCAATATATCTTGATGGGGGCTGGTTAGAAGCTAAGGGATTCGTGATTGACATCCTGGGAGACAGAATTGAAGAATTTTCAACGAAAAATAATGAAGACAGCAAAAGCAGGCTCAAAATGATATTTGAAAAGCGGTCATTGCCCTTGCCTCGATACAGTATTCACTCCGAAGGACCTGACCACGAAAAGATATTCTTCGCAAGTATCCGAGCAGGGGATGACATCATCGGAAAGGGTAAAGGAAGCAGCAAGAAAGAAGCAGAACAGGCGGCAGCCTCCGAAGCACTGAAAAAGTACACCAACGAATAACTTGGGAAATAAGGCGCTAAAATCGTCATACAACGCAAAACTAACTAGGAAACTATGATTCAACTCCCAGAAATAGAAACAATCCGGAGAGACTTAGAACGAGATTGCGTTGGAAAAAAAATAAAAACAATAAAAGTTACAAAAGCAAAAATTGCAGGCGGCACCAAAGCAAAATCTGCAATTGAGAAAGAACTAGATCAGTCTAAAGTCGAATCAGTCTCCAGAGTAGGAAAGTTCATACTCTTTGAATTATCCAATGAGATGACATTAGCGATCGCACTTGGAAGTGGTGGGCAAATAAGTAGAGTCCCAAACAAAGCAGAAATTCACCCAAAAACACAGTTGATACTGACATTCACGCAAACCGGTCAGATGAGATTGATTGATCATGCCGGTGAGGCCTCGGTTTCTATACATGAAACAGCAGATTTTATTGAAGATAAGCCCGAATTAGCTGAACTCGGAATCGACCCAATTGAGCACTCCCAACGAATAACTTGGGGGGATTTTGCACACTACCTTCAAGCAAGAAAAGCAAAGCTCAAAACATTGCTCGTTGATGATTCATTCGTGATTGGTATAGGGCCAATGTATGCTGACGAGATCCTATTCGAAGCCGGTCTGAGATATGATCGCATGTCAGATTCTCTCACAACAAATGAGGTAAGGCGACTCTGGCAATCAATAGTCCAAACAATCTATGATGCNGTNAAGTATCGTGGATCAACAGTCGACGGGAGTCTTTACCTAGATACCAATGGCGAACCAGGATCATTCCAAGACCATCATTCGGTCTATGAGAAGCATGGAGAACTGAGCCCGAGGTCGCGTAAACCCATAGTNCGATCTAAGTTCGGTGGAATCTGGACCTACTATTGCGAGCAAAGCCAAGTTTAAAAAATTAAAAAATTAAACTACAAACGTGTAATTTGCTTCAGAAGCGACTAGTTTCACTCTGTGTTCCTAAAATCAATGACACTAAAGGGATTNAAATCCTTCGCTGAGCCAACNACCCTAGATTTCGAACCAGGGGTCACAGTNGTCGTTGGACCCAACGGCAGTGGGAAATCAAATGTAGTCGATGCGATAGCATGGGTTCTTGGAGCTCAAGCGCCAGGTACAGTGCGATCGCAAAAGATGGAGGACGTAATTTTCGCAGGTACGGCGAAAAGGNCGGCACTCGGTCGTGCCGAAGTCTCNTTGACTATAGATAACACTGCCAAAGTTATCCCCTTAGATTTCAATGAAATAACAATTAGCAGAACTCTATTTCGTAACGGGGATAGCGAATACGCAATGAATAATGTTCCATGCCGTTTACTCGATATCCAAGAGATGTTAAGCGACTCCGGTGTGGGACGTCACCAACACGTAATAGTGTCTCAGGGCCAAATTGATGCTGTGCTTAACGCTAAACCAGAAGATAGAAGATCTATCATTGAGGAAGCTGCTGGTGTTCTAAAGTTCAGAAAAAGAAGAGAAAAGTCCGAACGGAGATTAAGGTCAACNGAGGAAAATATTACTCGTCTTCAAGATCTCCTTCGAGAAGTGAAGCGTCAGCTTAAACCTCTTGAACGTCAAGCAGACGCAGCAAGACGGCACGGGTCGTTATTTGAAGAACTGAAGACATTAAAGAGGCACCTCGCCGGTAGAGAATTAACTGCTTTGAGAGAAGCTCTAAACGCCGTTCAACTGGCAAAGACNCAACTAGCTTCTGATGACAGAAAATTAAAAGCAGAGTTAGAAAAACTTGATAATCAAATTGAGCACGCCGAAGGAACCCTCGTCAACAAAGGATTTGACGAAGGGGCAGATGAATTGGCAGCCCTCGAGCGGACCCGTGAACGTGCAAAAGGGCTAAAGGCGCTTCTTACAGAGAGAATCGGTAATCTCAACCAGTTGCAGATAGCTCAGGTTGACAAAGGCGTCGTAGAAACTCTTGACGCAGAGGCAGCTAGACTCAAAGCACAACTACAAGAAACGAACACTTCAAAACTTGCTTTAGAGCCAGAAACAAAGCGGTTAAANGACGATGAGNAAAATTTTGAGCNTCAACGATTCGAATTCCAAGATCAGATTTCCNAAGACGTTGAAACGGCAGGAAATGCAGCAGCTGAATCAAGAGGTCAACTAGCTGTAATCAATTCTGCTCTACATGACCTTCAAGAAAAGGCAGCGGCTATCAGGGAGCTTGTAGAGAAGCTCAAGGATAAAGAAAGAGGATCCGAACAATTCACTCAAAAACTATCATTACAAATCAACGAAATGAAAGAGTCCTTGGAATCATTAGAGAATGATAACAAGCTTCTAAATCAACAAATTGAAGAATGCCGTGCACAACTCGATGCGGCGCAAAGGAAGCATTCGGAAGCTCAACTTGAAAGCAAGGCTTGGATTGCGCGAGCNGATGCACTTTCGTTAGCTCTTGAAGAATCAAGAGAGCGAAGTGGAATTGAGACAATATCCGAAGATCANGGAGTGNTAGGGGCGTTCCTTGATTTGATCGAGATTGATACCGGTTGGGAATCAGCCTTNAACGCAGCAATCGGAAGCGCTGCAAATTCAGTCGTAGTACGTGACACACAGATAGCTAAGCAGGCACTTCAAAAGATTCGATCTGCAGGAAAATCTGGTCGAGTCATTATCACCACAGATGAAAAGAAAACCCTAGATACAGCCCGCTCACCCTTACGAGACCATGTCAGATCTTCATCTCCAGAAATTGAATCATTACTTGACAGTCTTCTCGCTAAAGTCCGCGTAGTTAAAGATTGGGACACAGCAATTACTGAATCTATACAAAATCCACTTACTACACTAGTTACACTTGACGGTGACTCTTTTGACGGTGGCTACTGGCGTGTCGGGCAACCATCCACGGGCGCNACGGGAAAAGCTTTAGAAGAAGCAATAAAAAATTCCGAACAAAAGCTTGCCGAAGTCAAACGATCTAAAGACGAATTAGGCCAGTGGCAACGAAAGCTTGGCACAAAAGAGCAGAACATGGACCTTGCTCTGGAACGAAAGCAAAAAACCTCCCGTCACCTTCAAGAAATGAAAGAAGCTGCATCTCGGGCAGAAAGTGACACGAGAGCCATTCGAGTTGAGCTAGCGAGCTATGAAAAGCAACAGTTTTCCATTCAGCAGGAGATCAATACGCAAATAACACTTCAAAAAGAGCTCGCCAATCATCTCCCTCAATTGGAAGAACATGAAGCCCAATTGGTTGAACGCACCCAGGCAATAGAAACTCGAAGAATAGAATTAGAAAAAAAAGCAGCTGAATTAGGGGCAAAACGATCCGATATTGATGTCCGTTACGCATCAATCCGCGAGCGAGAGACCTATATCAACAATCGATTACTTGAAATTGAAAAGCGACTCAAAGGTTATACAGCCGAACGAAACGAAGCTGAAACTAGCCGAACCATACTGGAAAAGCGGTTGAAGCTTGCACTTTTCCTGCGATCTATAGTTTCAGCAAAGGAACTTACCCTTGAAAACGAGCTACAAGAGTTACGAGACTGGCGAAAGGAACAATCACAACTAGCCCAAAATACCATTTCGGAGCTTGAAGAACTGCGGATTGCTCGAAGCCAAAACGAAAAGAATCTCTCTGAGCTACGAGAGGAACTTCATCGTGCTGAGATGAAAGAATCTGAGTATACGCTAAAACTGGAATCCATGACTGACTCAATTAGAAGAGAACTCGATTGTGAACCAGGCGTTGCCATTTCAACTGAGATGCCTCCACTTCAAGATGTCACTCCTAAAAGTCGAGTAAGAGAACTTGAGCGAGAATTAAAGATAATGGGACCAATCAACCCGCTAGCTCTCGAAGAATATGAGGAACTGAACGCAAGATATGAATTCCTCCAAGAGCAACTACAAGACGTACGAAATTCCCGAAGAGAATTAAACAAAATAATTAAAAGCATTGACGAAGAAATCGTTACTGTATTTAGCGGAGCTTTTGCTGATATAAGTATCAATTTCACGAACCTTTTCTCAACACTTTTCCCAGGGGGCGAAGGCGCTTTGAAACTGACTGATCCTGAAAACCTTCTTGAAACTGGAATAGAAATAGAAGCAAAACCATCAGGAAAAAATATCAAAAAGCTTTCTCTATTATCTGGAGGAGAGCGGTCACTGACCTCGTTAGCTTTTCTATTCTCGATATTCCGCAGCAGGCCGTCGCCTTTCTATGTAATGGATGAAGTTGAAGCGGCTCTCGATGATGTTAACCTCCAAAGGTTCCTCCAACTCGTCAATGAGTTCCGAGACGAAGCTCAACTTATTATCGTAAGNCACCAAAAACGCACAATGGAAACCGCAGACTGTTTATACGGTGTGACGATGAAGCCAGGAGGTTCATCGAAAGTAGTCAGTGAAAAGCCAGAAAATAATCAGGGTCCCAACGCTTTATTCGAAATCGCTGATACTCAAAAAGTAAATTCACTGTAACGAGGCAAAGGACTAGGTGACGTATTTCACGNCAGGACTATTCCTAAANACGGCAGTAGACTTGAAACATGTCAAAGGTAGGATTGTCAATATGAGTCTACATCTCATNNACCTAAGCGATACGAGCTCTCATGCGTGAAAACCACTATTGGCCATCAGATCAAGGAGCCCCATACTCAAGCACAGCACGCAAGAGTGCATATCCAAGGCGNTTGAGGAGAGTCAGACNCCAAAGAACGCAGTCAAGAAAGTATTTACTGATTCTTGGGTCTCTCCTCATCCTCGTTACTGGCATGCTTATAGGTTTGATAATCAATTCAGGCGACACTAATCAAGTAACTAGTGCGTCACCAGAAATTTCATCTCAATTAACTATTTCATCCGAGGACGTTGAGAGGTCCGCCTTATTTACATCGGAAGAACCCGTGGCATCTGTTGCAGAAACTGTCGCTCCATCAGTAGTAAGAATTGATACCCCAACTGGAACAGGAAGTGGAATTATTTACGACAGAAATGGCTCAGTAGTTACCAATGCTCACGTGGTGCTAGGGTCCGATACAGTCGAAATTCAACTAGCTGATGGAACACGTGCAACAGGTAAGGTTGTGGGTTCAGACCCAGCAGTTGATATCGCACTTGTACAAATAGAAGGGAATCTTAATTTCCGCAAAGCTACATTCGCCACCTTAGACACAATTCGGGTCGGTCAACTTGCTGTTGCTATTGGAAGCCCTTTCGGCCTTGAACAAAGTGTCACTGCGGGTATCGTGTCTGCTGTAAACCGGGCCGTACCAACTTTGAATGTTGAAAATGGGTCTCGAACAGTTCTCGAAATGATCCAAACCGATGCACCAATAAACCCGGGGAACTCCGGCGGTGCTTTAGTAGACCGTCAGGGACGCGTAGTCGGCATGAATACACTCATCAGAACGGATGGAAATGTTGAAGGCAATTTAGGGGTCGGTTTCGCCATACCCTCTGACACGATCTTCTTGGTGACGGAAAGGATAGCAAATGGGTTATCTCTTGAGAATGGCTTTCTAGGAATTAGCGGTCAAGACCCAACTCTCGGTAGGGCAGGTGCTCTTGTGATAGAGGTCGTGCCAAACAGCCCTGCAGACCAGAGCGGATTGGAACCAGGAGATTTAATTATTAATGTTGACGGTTCCCCAATTTTAGGAATGTCTGAGTTGGCAGCTAGAGTTCGATTAACTTCGCCCGAAACTGAGATCTCACTGGATGTATTGAGAAACGGAAATGAAATCTCAATAGCAGTTGTGTTGGGTTCTCTCGGTAATTTCCAATAACGTTAACTTCTGGTAAAGCCGATGAAAAAAATATCTACTGAACTTGAAAATACAAAGAAAACGTTCTCGTTTTTTTCCAGATTAAAGCGAAATTCGCCTGTTGACAATGGCCTCTGGAACGAAATTGAAGAGGCACTAATTCAAGCAGACGTAGGTGTCACTGCTACCTCAAGAATCATTGAAGTGCTCCAAGCGAAGTCCAAAGAACTGAGACTATCAACCAGTGAAAGCATTCTTAACCTTCTCAAAGAACAACTAAAGAATTCGCTTCAAAAATTCAACACGGAACTCGATTCAGGGGGGGATCCCTCCGTTTGGGTTTTTGTCGGTGTTAATGGGGTTGGGAAAACCACGTCAGTTGCAAAAGTTGCGAACTGGAAATCCAATGAGAATGAAAGAGTAGTGTTAGCTGCTGGTGATACATTTCGCGCCGCTGCGTCAGAACAGTTAGAGAAATGGGCAAATTCATGTGGGGCTGAATTGATAAAGGGCGCTGAGGGAGCTGATCCTAGCTCGGTCATTTATGATGCTACAGAATATGCTCAAGCTAAGAATGCGTCCTTAGTCTTAGCCGATACCGCCGGTAGATTGCACACTAAATCAAACCTGATGCAAGAATTAGAGAAGATAGTAAGGGTCGCTAACAAAGGAAGCGGAACCGTCACAGAGGTATTATTAGTACTAGATGCAACAGTCGGTCAGAATGGCCTTCAGCAAGCAAAGTCATTTACAGAATCTGTCGATCTCACTGGGATTATTTTGACAAAAATCGACGGATCCTCCAAAGGCGGAATCATTTTTGCAATTGCTGAGGAACTAGCAATCCCAATTAAGCTCATAGGCATAGGAGAAGGCAAAGAAGACCTGATCCCTTTTGACCCCGAAATATTTGTCGAAACGATCCTGGATTTTCAAGAGGAGTCTTAGCTTCATAGAATGTACCTAACTCTTAGATAGAAGAATTATGTTTGACACCCTTACTGATCGACTTGGAAATATATTCGGGCGCCTCCGAAGCAGAGGAAAGCTGTCAGAATCTGACATTAATACCGTTATGGCTGAAGTGCGTACAGCACTTCTAGAAGCTGATGTAAACCTGAAAGTAGCAAGGCAGTTCCAAGATAAGGTCTCNGAGCGCTGTCTACAGAGTGAAATACATACAGCTCTCAATCCTGCCCAGCAAGTNATAAAGATCGTCAATGAGGAACTCATAGAAATACTTGGTGGGCAAGCNCTNAATCTGACTTATTCCGATAAGCCACCAACAGTCGTTCTCATGGCAGGACTTCAGGGNGTCGGTAAGACAACAAACGCAGTCAAATTAGCGAAGTGGTTCAAATCTCAAGGAAGNAACCCCATTCTGATCGGGGCTGATCTGCAACGCCCAGCTGCTGTAGAGCAACTACGAATTCTTGCAGAAGAGATAGAAATACCCGTCTTCTCNGAAAAGAGCGATCCAATTACAGTCGCNAANAACGGTTTAAGCGAGGCGATTTCCACTGGCCGAGATGTGCTTATATGTGACACTGCCGGCCGGCTAAGTATNGACGAAGATTTAATGAACGAAATTCGGCAGATATCAGATGAAATTAAGCCACATTACACATTCCTAGTCATTGATGCCATGACCGGGCAAGAGGCTATAAACGTGGCTGACTCATTTAACGATAAATTAAGCCTCGACGGAATGATCCTCACCAANCTAGATGGCGACTCAAGAGGCGGTGCTGCACTATCGGCGAAAACAATTGTCGGAAAGCCAATAGCGTTTGCCTCAACAGGGGAAAAGCTTGAAGACTTTGAAGTGTTCCACCCCGACCGTCTAGCCAGCAGGATTCTTGGCATGGGGGATGTCCTGACGCTCATAGAAAAGGCAGAAGATGCTTTTGATCAGCAGGAAGCCCAGAGGGCGGCTGACAGACTTCTCACCGGCCAGTTCAATCTTGAAGACTTCCTTGAACAGATGCAACAGTTAAAGAAAATGGGTCCTTTGCAAAATATTGTCGGAATGATGCCGGATCTTCCTCAGGGCGTGAACCCGGATGATGTAGATGAGACTCGTCTAACACGCGTAGAGGCAATAATTACATCAATGACCCACGAGGAGCGTGACAGGCCTGAAATCATCGATGGATCGCGTAGAAACCGGATAGCAAAAGGCTCAGGAACAAGCATCCAGGAAGTAAGTCTCCTCATCAAACAGTTCAAAGAAATCAAACGAATGATGAAAGGCGCCGTAAAACCCAATAAAAGAAAAAAGAAAAAATCATCCAAGGGTCGGAAAGGTAAACAGAANCCAAGAGCAAAAAAAGGAATTAATCAAACAACTAATCCCTTTGATTTAAGCGAATTCGGTTCATTTAAAAATTCATGAGACACATTTTCCTATGAAAATGCAAAATGATACTAAAGCGTAACTTTTGATTAGCGCAAATGAAGGACACTAAGTGGGAATAGAGGTGTGTATCTGCGCNAAAACCGAATAGGATACCCACTGACCACAAAGAGTAGCCGTAAGGCCTCAGCAAAATCAGAAAGAAGAAAAAGTGGCAGTTAAACTTCGTCTTGTACGAACAGGAAAACGAAAGCAACCGACCTACCGCCTTGTAGCAGCTGATAGTAGGTCGCCAAGAAATGGGCGATTCATTGAGATCATTGGNACATACGAACCTCGTCAAGAGCCCTCAAGAATAAATATTGACAATGACCGAGCCATCCACTGGCTACGCAATGGAGCTAAACCGACAGAGCGTGTCGAAAAACTCCTCAGAATATCAGGTGCCTGGGAAGAATTCACTGGGAAACCGTTAGAGCCAATCGAGTATAAGGCTAAAGATGAGGCTTCTGTTGAGGAGCCTGTGGCAGAGGAAGCTCCTGCTGAAGATGAGGCTTCTGTTGAGGAGCCTGTGGCAGAGGAAGCTCCTGCTGAAGATGAGGCTTCTGTTGAGGAGCCTGTGGCAGAAGAAGACGAANGTGAGAAATCGTGACCGATGAGAATCAANAAGTCTCTCACGCNCTNGCAACACTTGAACATATAGTNAAATCCGTTGTTGAGAAACCCGATGAGGTACAGATAGATATTCAAACTANCGATAGCGAAACAACTCTTGCAGTGANAGTNGGCGATGGGGACATGGGAAGAGTCATTGGCAGGCGTGGCAGGATCGCAAACGCAATANGGACAGTAACTAGAGCAGCCGCAGTCAGAGATGGTGTAGCTGTATCTGTTGAATTCATTGACTAGTCAAAGAAACTCGCTGATTCTAAAGTCGCACATTTTGCAACAAGAAATAAGATTAAATAATCTCAAATGAAGCATGGATAGCGATCAACTTTTAGAAATAGGAAGAATTGGGAAACCACACGGTTTACGAGGAGAACTGATAGTTGCTTTAACATCTAATGTGGACGAACGAATAAAAACAGGTACAGAAATATATTTAAAGTCAAAGAAAAAATACGTAATCACAAACTCAAAGCCATACAAAAAACACTTCCTAGTTTCTCTAAGTGGAATCAAAAGTCGCACAGAAGCTGAAAACCTAGCTGGAGAACTATTATTTGCAAAACCATTGGAAGACCCCAAGATCAAATGGGCTCATGACCTGATAGGAAATTCAGTCATTGATAATGAAGGAAATCCACGCGGTTTGATAGTTGAAATTCACGCAAACCCTGCAAGCGACCTACTAGTTCTAGAAGACGAAACTTTAATTCCNGTAGTTTTCCTCAAGGATGTCAAAGACAATAAGGTCTTCGTTGATACTCCAAAAGGTATATTTCAAGACAGAGAACCATGCGAATAGATATTCTTACAATTTTTCCCTCTCTTATAAACAGTTTCGTTACTGAATCGCTAATCGGAAAAGCTCAAGAAAGTGGAACATTAGAAATTTCCGCACTAGACCTCAGAGAGGGTGCATCTGGCGCTCACAAAGCTGTCGATGACACNCCATTCGGAGGCGGCCCAGGAATGGTTCTAAAACCCGAACCAATTTTCAACATTGTAGAAACCAAAAATCCTCCGCGCCCGCTNTACCTCCTCAGCCCTGCAGGCGAGCCTTTTAGCCACTCAAAAGCAAAAGANCTTTCAAAATTAGATGGATTCTCCCTTCTCTGTGGACGGTACGAAGGCGTTGATCAGCGCGTTCGAGACCATCTAATCGACGGAGANATATCGTTAGGAGANTTTGTGCTTGCTGGAGGNGAAATCGCTGCTCTGGCTATTGTCGAGACTGTTACACGCCTGATTCCAGGCGTAATGGGCAATCTAGAATCTGCAGCTTCAGAATCATTCACTCAGGGATTATTGGAATACCCGCAATACACAAGACCATGGGAATATAAAGGTCTTACCCCACCGAACATACTCCGAAGTGGCAACCATAAAGAAATAAAACTCTGGAAGAAAGCTAAAGCTCTAGAAATTACAGTGTCAAACCGTCCTGACCTCATTGAGAAGAGAGGCGGATTGACAGATGAAGAACAGAGCCTATTAGAAAAGAAATTTACGTAAATAAATTTTCTAATCAATTTCAATAGCTTTGATTGTTGTCCGAAGGATTTGTCCGTATCCTTACAGGGTTGCCAACCAACAAATAATGCACAAGGGTTACAATGAAACTCACAGACGAAATAGATAAAACAAGTCTCAAAGAAGACGTCCCTGAATTTTCCCCCGGAGATACCGTCAAAGTACACGTACGAGTCGTAGAAGGTAATCGGGAACGAACACAGATATTTGAAGGTGCCGTAATAGGTAGACAAGGCGGAGGTATCGGAGAAACATTCACCGTGCGTAAAGTTTCTTTTGGGGTTGGTGTTGAAAGAACATTTCCAATTCACTCACCAATTGTTGAAACGATAGAAATTGTGAGCAAGGGAGATGTCCGCAGAGCCAAACTTTATTATCAACGTGAAAGAATTGGTAAACGGGCAAAGATTAAAGAAAAAAGAGACTAACTGCCCTGATCTACCTTACTGGTGGGCGATTCGCTCGGTTATTCCAACATCCCTTATGCCAATGTCTTCTTAAATCTGGAGCCAACCTCGGTACTGCAACAATATGTCCGGCCCCTCTTTCAATGTCTCTGCCGCAACCCGGGCAAATATAAATCTTTACAGCTTCATACGGTTGGATAAATCTTGTTTCTACAGAGTCCTCTGACCAATCCATACTTAACCTAACAAAGCCCAGGTGACCAAACCAATGAGAAGGGCAAGGCCAAACCCTACAAACCAATAGTCAAATTTTGATTTTCGATAGTTTCGAGTCGGACTGAATCCCATATAACTAGTATCGTGTTTCTATGGANGAAATACTCGTAAATCAAAATGGAAATATAGCCACTGTCACAATAAATCGGCCTGAGGTCAAAAATGCGGTCACGTCAAAAATGTGGGATGACCTAACCGCTATATTTGCCAAATTAGGATACGACGATAGTGTAAGAGCTGTCATAGTAACAGGAGCTGGTGACGACTTTTGTTCAGGTGCCGACGTAAGCGCAATGGGCAAGGATGAAAACGCAGTCAAACTACATCAACTTGAAGCCATGCGAAAAGTAGGCGATTGTTGCTTGTCTTTATTCAACATGCCAAAAGTAACTATTGCAAGAGTCCCAGGCATAGCAGTCGGAGCGGGGATGAATATGGCACTATCTTGTGATCTTGTAGTTGCTTCCGTAAATGCGCGTTTCAGTGAAATATTTGCCAAGAGAGGACTTTCTGTTGATTTTGGTGGTTCCTACCTTCTTCCCAGAATAGTCGGGCTCCAAAAGGCAAAAGAGCTGGTTCTTCTTGCAGATGTGATCTCAGCATCTGAGGCCGACAGAATGGGGATTGTGAACTATGTCGTAGATCCCGAAGAGCTTGATGCCAAAGTTAACGAGATCGCAGAAAAGGCTGCAGCAGGGCCTCCACGAGCACTTGCTATGAGCAAAGCGCTCCTTAACAGGTCCTTCTCAAATTCTCTGATCGATGCATTAGACCAAGAGGGAACAGCTCAAACATTTAACTTTACGACAAAAGATATTTCAGAAGCTATGAGAGCCTTCAAAGAGAAAAGAACTCCAGATTTCAAAGGCTGGTAATGCCACGAACCCCTTTCTACTTAAAACGAATAATTCCCATCATTGTGTTGCTATTTACATTCATATCCTGTGGAGTTAGCGCTTCTCCTGAGGTTCAGCCAGATGAGAACGGCTCAATCGACCCAGAACTGCTCCAAGGAAGAGAAGTCTGGGGGATCCACTGCTCCTCTTGCCATGGAGCCTCGGGTCAGGGGGGTAGAGGAAAAAAACTTAATAACGGAGAGTTAGCTACAAGTTACCCAGACCAAACGTCGCTTATTTCAGTCATCCAGAATGGGAAAGGGCAAGGAATGCCGGCTTTCTCTTCCAAACTAACTATTGACGAGACTGAAGCTGTAATTAGCTACATTTTCGATGTCTTAAATTAGGAAAAACGCATAGCTTAAATTACTGAAAAATTCTAGTANTCTAGAAATATGAGCTGGGAATTGCCAAACTTTGTCCAATCCTTGACGTCCGTCTCTGATTCAACGGCTTCGGTGTACAAGAGAGACTTAAAATCCTTCATTAAATGGTGTGAAAGCCAAAGATTAACCGCCCCATCAGAAGTTAGCAGAAGGAACCTCAGGTATTACCTTGCATGGCTTCAGGAGAATGACTACTCAAGGAACACAATTTCCAGAAAAGTTTCTTCTTTAAGAAGATATTTCAAGTGGGCCCAACATAACTCTCTAACAGAATCTAATCCAACCATTAGCCTTCAGACACAAGGTGGTAAATCGAAACTACCGAGAGTTTTGAAGAAGCAGGAGTTGCAGGTGCTGTTAGATAACCCAAGGCCAGTAATACAAAATGACGGTATCAGGAAGTTCAGAGATGATGCGATACTTGAACTGTTATATGGTAGCGGCTTACGTGTAAGCGAACTTTGTAATCTTAAATTCGATCAAATTGACTTCCAAAAGCACCTCCTCCGAATTAAGGGCAAAGGCGGGAAGGAGCGACTAGTTCCGCTATCTAGGAAATCAATACAGTGTCTTGAATTGTGGTTGAAGAACGGGAGACCAGAGATGCTGGGCACCAAAGAGGAACACGACTTTGTATTCGTGAACATGCGATGCAAAAGAATAACCCCCAGAGATGTACGGCGATTGTTAGACCGCAGATCTTCAGTCCCAGTGAACCCTCATGCTTTAAGACATACCTTTGCCACCCACCTTCTTGATGGGGGTGCAGATTTGCGTGAGGTTCAAGAACTACTCGGTCACTCAGATCTTAGCTCAACCCAAATTTACACTCACGTAAGTAAAGACAGATTAAAAGCCATACATAAACAGACCCACCCCAGAGGATGACGTAAAGCTTCATGAAATCAGGTGTAACTTCAATATCTAATTGTTAGAATCTTACTGCTTGAGATTCAAGCAAATTTCACCTGAATAACTCCACGGTCGCTTAGGCGTATATTCAGGAATCGTTTAACCGTGGTAGGAGAAAAATGTCACCAGTTGTTACTATGAGCCAACTGCTCAAGGCCGGAGTCCATTTTGGTCATCAAACAAGACGATGGAATCCCAAAATGCAGCGCTTCATACATGGAGAGCGAAATGGGATCTACCTCATAGACCTGAACCAAACACTAGAGAGAATCACTGATGCGTACTCTTATGTCAGAGATACGGTAGCGGAGGGCGGTATGGTGCTTTTCGTAGGCACAAAAAAACAAACCCAAGATGCTGTTAAGTCCTTTGCGCAAGATTGTGGACAGCCCTATGTTAATCAAAGGTGGCTCGGAGGAATGCTCACGAACTTTGAGACAATGGCAAAACGAGTTGGGAAAATGAAAGAATACCAACGAATGCGAGACTCAGGCGAGTTTGATGAAATGCCCAAAAAAGAAGCATTGATGTTATCTCGAGAGTTGACAAAATTAGAGAGAAACTTGAGTGGAATCAGCATGCTGAAGGAGCGGCCACAAGTAGTGTTCGTACTAGACACCAAAAAAGAACACATTGCCGTAACCGAAGCTAACAAATTGGGTATCCCTGTAATTGCAGTTGTTGACACCAATTGCGACCCTGATGTAATAGATTTTGTGATTCCTGGAAATGATGATGCCATCAGGTCAGGTGAGTTGATGTGTCGTATTATCTCGGAAGCAGTTGAAGAAGGACAATTAATCAGGTCAAAGAAATATGGATCCCAACCAGCAGTCAAGGAAGAAACAGTTGAGCCAGTCGAGCAAGAAGAGGCCCAAAAGAAAGCGACTGCAGATTTTCAAGAAAGAGAAAAGAAAGTCGCCGAAGAGATTGCCACAAAACCTGAAACAGAAATAGGAGACAGCAATCCAGAACCGGAGGGAATATAAATGTCAGAATTTACAGCAAAAGACGTACAAAAACTCCGTCAAGCCTCTGGAGCAGGAATGATGGATGCCAAAAGAGCTTTAGATGAGTCCGCTGGAGACTTCGATGCAGCGTTACAATCATTACGCGAAAAAGGAATAGCGAAAGCTGATAGCAGAAGTGATAGAGAGAGTGCAGAAGGTGCAATTGCTGTTGCGCAAAGTGAAACCGCAGTAGCTATAGTCGAGCTTAAATCTGAAACTGACTTTTCGGCGAAAGCCAGCGACTTCCTTTCATTAACTCAGGAACTTGCCGATNTAGTTCTCGCAGAGGGCGAANATGCCNTGGCAACCAAAGAGGCTNAAATAGACGACCTTAGAATCTCCAAAAAAGAAAATATTCAACTCGGAACTGTGAAACAGATTGTCATCGATGCAGATTCTTTGGTCGATGTATACCTTCATACCGACCAAGAAGGAAGGGGAATCAACGGAGTCATAGTTCAAGGGAAAGANGTGTCNCCCGAGANCTTACATGAGGTNGCACTTCACATAGCTTTTGCGAAGCCATCAGCTCTTTCTCGCGAGGAAGTACCTACAGAAGATATTGAGAAAGAAAGAGAGAGCGCTCTAGGTGTGACTAAGGCTGAGGGTAAACCAGAAGCTGCTTGGGAAAAGATAGTTGAAGGACGAGTTTCTAAATGGCTAAGCGAAAGAGTGCTGTTAGAACAAGGAATGTTTGGAGAAAAAGAAACGGTCGCACAAAAAATCGGGTCCGGTACCATAACCAACTTCGTGCAAGCATACATTGGCGAGTGACAAAAATTATGGCCTCAAAAAATCAAATTTCAAGAAAAGCATGCAACTCAGAGCGGAAAGAGGCATGATACAGACGTGAGTGATTCCAGTACACAACTTCAGCCCGGGCGATGGAGCAGGGTAGTTCTAAAGGTCTCGGGCGAAGCTTTTGCTGGCGATATGGGGTACGGGATAGATGGCCATGTTGTCCAAGAAATAGCTCGACAGATAGTTAAAGTCCGATCTGAGTTTGACGTGCAGCTAGCTATTGTCGTCGGTGGTGGAAATATCTGGCGAGGAATGGCAGGTTCAGGAGCCGGTATGGATAGAGCGCAAGCGGACTACATGGGAATGCTCGCGACAGTCATCAACGCATTAGCTCTGCAAGACACACTAGAACAACTTGGCCAACCCACTCGTGTTCAAACCGCTATCCACATGAGTCAGGTCGCAGAACCATACATAAGACGAAGAGCGCTCCGTCATCTTGAAAAGGGGAGAGTAGTAATTTTCGCTGGGGGTACTGGCAACCCTTTCTTCACTACAGATACAACTGCTGCACTTCGGGCAGTAGAAATAGAAGCAGGGGCAATACTCAAGGGAACCCATTCAGGGATTCAAGGAGTATACGATGACGACCCGCGCGTAAATCCTGATGCGCAATTGCTTGAAGAAATTACCTACATTGATGTTCTAAATAAGGGATTAAAGGTAATGGACTCTACAGCTATCTCGCTCTGTATGGACAATGATTTACCGATTGTTGTTTTTGATTTAATGGGCGATGGGAATGTAGGACAAATTCTTGCCGGGGAACAAGTAGGAACAGCTGTAAGTTAGGGAAAACATGAGTGACGAGTTAATAGAACTTCTATTCGCTGAAGCTGAAGAAAAGATGGAGAAGTCAGTCTCCAGAACAAAAAGTGAATTCTCTTCAATAAGAACTGGTCGTCCCAGCCCTGCTTTAGTGGAGCGGATACAAGTTGATTACTTCGGTAGTGACGTCCCCCTGCAACAACTTGCTAGTTTCTCCGTGCCAGAAGCCCAGTTACTCGTAATTGCCCCTTTTGATAAAGGAGCTATTGAAGCTATAGAGAGAGCGATAGTGCTCGCCGATCTTGGCGTCAGTCCCGCAAATGACGGTTCTATCCTCAGGCTGAACTTTCCGCCACTTACAGAAGAGAGGCGAAAACAACTCGTAAAGGTGGTTAAAAATCTAGCGGAAGAAGGAAGAATATCTATTCGAGGTATCAGGCGATCAGTGCGTCAGGAACTAGATAATCTTGATAAAAGCGGCGATGTTTCATCCGACGANGCCAAGAGAGCCTCAGAAAAGATTGATGTTNTAACACGAGACTTTGAGGGGCAAATAAANGCGGCACTCGAGCAGAAAGAAACTGAACTACTAGAAGTTTAGACTATGGTAGATTTTTGGAGAGGTTATGACGGAAGAAGAAAANACNAGAGGACCAGAAGGGGACTCAACAAACNATGGTTTGCCACATTGGAGTGAGCCAGCTACGGGTCAGTTCCCTAAAGTTGAGGTAANTCAAAGCGACGAACCTAACGAAGATTGGGAAGCGTTAANTGACGGCCCCAAGTGGGATCAGGANACTGATCTTGAAAGCTCGGTCAGTAAAACGCAACGTATAGACGTTACGATAGGNGAAGATCCAAAGACAGATGACTTCTTCTCCTACGAAAAGCCACTTGACCTAGCGGAAACTACAGAATCAATCATCTCCGAAGGAAAAAAATCAAGGAGATCAGGTTTGGGTTCTAGAGAAACATTGACTCGTATCCTCACAGGGCTTGTACTCGGCGGCATCGTCATTCTTTGTCTTGCAATCAGCAAGATAGCAACAGTTGTCTTAATCGCAGTCATGCTCGGTGTGGCTTCGACCGAGTTATTTCAAAGCCTCTTTAAAGTTGGATGGCAACCCCCAACCCTTGTGGGTTTGGTAGCTTCTATAGGGATGCCATTAGCCACCTACTGGAAGGGGGAAGGAGCTATCGGATTAGTTCTTTTCCTTACATTCCTGACAGGTGCGCTATGGTACTTGTTGGGAATTGGGGGGCCACGGCCTGTTCCAAATCTCGCAGTTTTGACATTAGGGGTTGTCTATGTGGGCGTCCTGGGTTCCCACGCAGTTCTTCTGTTAGATGACCCCAAAGGAAAGGGGCTATTACTTGCCGCAATCCTTCTGGCAGCTGGATATGACATAGGAGGATACTTCATAGGACAAGCCCTTGGACGTTCACCCCTTACCGAAGTGAGTCCGAATAAAACCATTGAAGGATTATTAGGCGGAACACTAGCCACAGTTGGTGTAGGAGTGCTACTTGCAGTATTCGACGTGGGGCCCTTTGATGGAGATCCGTTTGGCTTCTCAAACGCTCTTCTACTGGGAATAGTCGTGGCAGTAATTGCACCTATTGGTGATCTAGCAGAATCACTAATTAAGCGAGATTTAAAAATAAAAGACATGGGAACAGTTCTGCCCGGACATGGCGGAGTGCTAGACCGTTGCGACACATTGTTATTCGTCATCCCGACAGTCCATTACATGGTTCTTGTTATGGCATAAATCACTTCAGTGTCTCACATCATCAACGAGATTAAGACTTACACTTTAANTATGTTAGAAAGTGACTCGTGATGAAAAGGATAGCGTTACTTGGGTCAACCGGATCAATCGGAACACAAACCCTTGATGTAGTCAGAGCAAGTCCAGAGAAATTCAATATCGAAGTGCTTGCAGCTGGATCCTCCATTGACGCTATACGAAAACAAATTACTGAATTCAGCCCATCAATAGTCATAATGTACGACGTCCGTGCAGCAAAAATACTGGATGAGGAATTTCCGAATACAACTGTGCTGAGCGGTAAAGATGCGCTCAAAGAATCAGTGGTGGCCTGCGATATCGTCGTTAACGCAATAGTTGGTTTTGCTGGATTGCCTGTCACCATAGCAGCATTAACCGAAGGGAAGACCCTTGCGTTAGCAAATAAAGAATCTCTTATCGCAGGAGGTCCAGTTGTCCAAAAAGCTCGAAAAACTATGAAGTCTTCAATTATCCCTGTAGATAGTGAGCATTCGGCTCTCTATCAATGTTTGCATGGGTATCGATCAGATTGTGACAGCCCCTCGCAATCAATAAAGCGACTTATCGTTACGGCCAGTGGTGGACCTTTTCGGGGATTTACAACAGATGAATTAAACAACGTTACTCTTGAAGAAGCACTTGAACACCCAACCTGGAACATGGGTCCCAAGATCACTGTTGATTCCTCCACACTTATGAATAAAGGCTTGGAGGTAATTGAAGCACATGAGCTTTTTGGTATTGAATACGAAAAAATTGACGTCGTTGTCCATCCGCAGTCAATCGTTCACTCAATGGTTGAATTTGTAGACAGTTCAATAATTGCCCAGTTGTCCATGCCTGATATGAGGCTACCTATCACTTATGCATTAAATTATCCGGAGAGAAGCGAAGCAGAGTGGGGGTCTATAAATTGGGATGAAATTACAAAGCTTGAATTCGAACAACCTGACTTCGAAAACTTCTCATGTTTGAAACTGGCATACCAAGCCGGCGAAGAAGGTGAAACAGCCCCCGCCTGGTTGAATGCTGCCAATGAAGTCGCTGTTGCTGCCTTCCTTGATGGTCAAATTAAATGGGCTGACATACCTCATTTGATTGCTCAAGCCTTAGATAACTACGACAGTCGTAAAGCAGAAGAAGAACACGATATTTATGAAGCTGACAAGCAAGCACGCCTTGTAACAAAACAACTCATAGCAGGTAAATAAATGGCTGAAATGATCTCAACAAATAGTGACGGTACAGGCACTTCACAACAGCAGCCAAACTCTCCAGTTGGGGTAATTGTTGTAGTTTTCCTTTTCGTTTTGCTTGCCATGAGTACCGGTTTCGCAGGCGTCATCGTAGTCCTCTCGTTAGTAGCCATGTTATTTTTGCACGAGTTGGGGCATTACCTAGCAGCCAGAAGAGCTGGAATGAAGGTTACTGAATTCTTTATCGGCTTCGGGCCTAAAATTTGGTCGTTTAGAAGGGGAGAAACCGAATATGGCCTCAAAGGTATTCCTGCTGGAGCTTACGTCAGAGTTATAGGAATGAACAACCTTGACCCTGTCCCGCCGGAAGACGAACACAGAACTTATAGAAACGCAAAATTTGGGCAGCGGCTTCTTTTAGCAAGTGCAGGATCTCTAATGCATTTTTTAATAGCGATAGTCCTCTTGTATGCGGTTTTAGTTGGTAACGGAATCAACACAGATGAATCTGACTGGACGGTAAACGATATTCGTAGTGGCGGACCTGCAGACACAATGGGAATTGAAGCTGGAGATCGAATTATTGCTCTCAATGGAGTACCCATTACCGACTGGTGGGATTTTGCTGCAAATATTGCAGGCCTACCCAATGAGGAGGTAACTATCCAAGTCTCAAGAAACGGAGACTTCATGACATTCCAAGGAACCGTTGGATCTCGCGTAGCTAATGATGCCGGGCAGGACTACGGATTTATCGGCATCGAGAGAACTAAATTTAGTACCGTAAAATCAGGTCCCATTGATGCCTTGGGTAAAACCGGTGAACAATTTGGTCTTCTTACTTCCGAAACAATAAAGGGTTTGGGAAATTTCTTCAGTCCTTCAGGGCTAGGCGATTTCTTCTCAGAAGTTTTCGACCTAGATTCTACGCAGTCTTCAACCAATGTGGGTATTGGAGAAGGAGACGAAGGAAGAATAGTCTCCGTAGTCGGCGCTACACGACTAGGAGCGGAACTAACAGAGACAGGTTGGACAGGCTTATTCCTTTTCCTAGCAACGATTAACGTATTTATAGGAATCTTTAACTTGATCCCCTTACTCCCTTTAGACGGCGGACATGTAATGATTGCAATCTACGAACGCCTAAGGAGTCGAAAAGGCATTCGGTACCATGCAGATGCTTCNAAACTGCTACCGCTGACCTATGTAGTAGTCATTGTGTTGATCGCTATAGGCGTTGCCGCTATCTATCTGGACATAGCTGACCCAATATCCCTCTAGGATGTAATCAATGGATACCACTTCATCTATAAAACGAAAAGACACTCGACAAATACTTGTTGGNGACGTACCAGTTGGTGGAAATGCGCCCATAACAGTGCAATCTATGACCACCACAAAAACCTCTGATGTGGATGCGACACTGCAGCAGATTTATTCACTAGCAGCGGCAGGAGCTGACATAGTCCGATGTACATGTAACGATTTTGAAGCAGCTGAAGGTTTGGCGCAGATAGTGCCAAGGTCACCGGTTCCGATCGTCGCGGATGTCCATAACCAATATAAAATGGCTTTGGCGGCAATCGCCTCGGGCGTAGACTGTTTGCGACTTAATCCTGGGAATATCCGAAAACCCGCCCACATCAAAGCCGTTGCTGAAGCTGCTGGGGAACAATCTGTCCCAATTAGAATAGGTGTCAACGGGGGATCTCTTCACCCTGAACTATACGAAAAGTATGGAGGGAAAGTTACTGCGGAAGCAATGGTCGAATCTGCATTAACAGAACTAAGGTATTTTGAAGAAGTGGGCTTTGAGGAAGTGAAAATATCTGTCAAAGCATCTAACGTTTCATTAATGGTTGAGGCTTATCGCCAGCTCAGTGCGGTTACAGATCACCCCCTACATCTCGGCGTGACAGAGGCAGGGCCTCCACCAACTGGTCTGATTAAATCTACAGCAGGTATAGCAAGCCTATTGTTAGAGGGTATTGGAGACACGATAAGGTATTCATTGACCGCAGACCCAGTACAAGAAGCCAAGGCTGGACGTCAGCTATTGGAGGCTTTAGGGCTACGGGAGCGAAAAAATGTAGACCTTATCGCTTGTCCCAGCTGTGGACGAGCAGAAATCGATGTATACGATGTCGCATCAAAAGCTCAGGCAGCTTTTGAGGATAAACAAATCCCGCTACAAATTGCTGTGATGGGTTGTGTCGTCAATGGTCCTGGAGAGGCGAGAGATGCAGATTTAGGAATAGCTGCAGGTAACAAACGTGGCCACCTATTCGTAAAAGGGCAAAACGTAGCGGTTGTGAAAGAAGATGAAATGGTTGAGACTCTGGTGCAATGGGCTGAGTTTATTACTGAGAATGGTTTTGAGGCTGCACTTGCAAGGGCAGATATGGAAAAAGCTCAAAAGGAAGCCGAGAAAGATCGCAAAAGACTACTAGCCATCCAAGGTGAAGATGTTAACGAAGATGCTGCACGGGTAGATCTAATCAGAAAAATTTAACATCACGGCAAAAGCTTGTCTAATGATGATTCTAGCAAAAAAGAGCTATAATTCTAGNTGTCTTTAATCCAATGGAGTGGGGCGTGGGGAATCCCACGCCTTTTGTTCATCAGAGAAAGCTTTTGAAAGAAGAAGAATGGCAATAGTGCAAAAAGTAAACGAAATGATAGAGGCCCTTCTTCTGCCTGCAGATATTGAGATTTATGATATTGAACTCA
The DNA here is from genome assembly GCA_002712415.1 of Actinomycetota bacterium. GTDB lineage: Bacteria > Actinomycetota > Acidimicrobiia > Acidimicrobiales > UBA8592 > UBA8592. The sequence continues at coordinate 46,205 of PATO01000018.1, forward strand.
ATGCAGGAATACTTAAAGTCACTATCAATTCAAAGCTTGGAATTAACATCGATGAACTAGCTGATATTAATAGAAAGATCTCTTCCGAACTTGATAAACAGGACCTCATATCAAATAAATACACATTAGAAGTCTCAAGTCCTGGTTTGGAGCGAAAACTTCGAAAAGAAGATCACTACCTTGGAGCAATTAACGAGCGTATCTCAGTAAAGCTTGGTCCCCATGTTGAAGGGGAGCGCAGATATGAGGGAACGCTAATCAAAGTAAACGAAGAGATATTGACAATCCTAGGTAAAAATGGAACCCACGATGAAATTGATCTCAGCGACGTCACGTCAGCTAAGACAATCTTTGAATGGGAAAAGAATCCAAAACCTGGCTCACGAAAAACGAACTCGGGTATTACATAGATAAGGAGAAATGATGAACGCAGAAATGAAAGAAGCAATAAATGCAATAGCAGCCGACAAGGGGATGCGACCCGAAGTCCTTTATGCCGTTTTAGCTGATGCCCTAGAATCGGCCTATAAGAAAATGCCTGATGCGCATGAATACGCGTGGGTTACCATCGACCCAGACACTATGGAATATAGGGTAATAGCGCAAGACCTTGACGATGAAGGTGAACCATTCGGAGAAGAATTCGAGGTAACACCAGACAACTTCGGAAGAATAGCTGCTTTAGCATTTAAGCAAGTGTTAGCTCAAGGTATCCGTGAGGAAGAGCGCGAACAGAAATACGAGGAATACGCAGGGCGTGAAGGAGACATTGTCACTGGAATTATCCAACAAAGTGACAGTCGCTACACACTGTTAGATTTAGGGCGTGTAGAAGCCTTGCTCCCACGAGCCGAACAGGTCCCCAATGAAAGACCCGATAGCAACACGAGGATTAAAGCATATATTGTTGAGGTTCGTAAAACTGCAAAAGGTCCTCAAATAGTCGTAAGTAGAACACATCCGGGTCTCATAAAGAGGTTATTCGAATTAGAAGTACCTGAGATTGCTGATGGAATAGTTGAGATTAAATCCTGTGCTCGAGAGCCAGGTCACCGAACTAAAATAGCCGTCTGGTCAAACGACCCCAACGTAGATCCGGTAGGGGCCTGTGTAGGCGCAAGCGGTGCACGTGTCCGCATGATTGTAAATGAGCTAAGAGGAGAAAAGATAGATATCGTTCCATTCTCAGAGGAACCCGAGGAGTTTGTTTCGAAGGCTTTATCTCCAGCAAAGGTGCAAGAAGTTCGCATTGATATGGAAACAGGCACTGCAGACGTAATAGTCCCTGACTATCAACTTTCACTAGCTATTGGTAAAGAGGGTCAAAATGCAAGGCTATCTGCGCGACTTACCGGCTGGCGAATAGACATAAAGTCAGAAACCCAACAAGCAGAAGAAGACGCGTACCAGAATGTTGATTGGGCAGAAGGAGAATGGGTAGAGGATCCAGAAACTGGAGAACAAGTCTGGCAACCGGCTGAAGGAGGGCCAGCGCTCTCGGCAGAGGAATGGGAAGCTACATCCGATACTGAAGAAGAAGCTGAAACAGTTTCTAGCGATACTGAAATCGATTCAGGGTCCGAAGCCGAAGAAGTAACTCAACCTGATGTAACAATGGGCGATGGGCAAGCTGGAGATAGCGAACCTCACGAACCCAAAGGTGAGACTACCATTGAGAATGAAGATTTAGTGCCCGACGTTGATGAAGCAAAGCTAGACTCATCAGAGGACGAACCTCTTCAAGAAACCTAAAAGATTCCTTAAGAGGATGGCGGATCAGTCATAACAAGCTAATCTGTACAATCGGGAAATAATAACGANATTGAGATCACAATGACCNTATAGGAGAAACGAGCGACGGCTCGAGATAAAGAGAAGTAACCAAATTGCCAGCAAAAGTACGTGTTTACGAACTAGCCAGAGAACTAGATGTAACGAATAAGGAAATAATCGCTCTATGCGAATCTTTAGGAATTGATGCCAAAAGTCATAGCTCCAGTCTTGTTGAGGCACAAGCAGACAGAGTGCGAAAAAAAGCCATATCCGATGGTATTGCAACTAAAAAATCCTCAGAGAAGGCAAAACCAAAATCTGAAACAGAAAAGGATTCAGATAAAGCGAATAAAAGCAAAACTGAAAGANCTACCAAATCAGTAAGTTCCAAGAAGCCGCCACCGAGCAAGACCGAAAAAAAGGAAAGTAAACCATCAACTGGAGATGCAAGCGTTGTTAGCTCCAAAAAGCCATCATCTAAAGAAGTTACAGGTAAGCCCTCAACAGATGATGTAAATGCTGCTAANCCAAAACCTATAGAAACGAAGACTACCCCAGTGCAGCGAGCCCCCAAGGCTCCTCCTGTTTCTGCATCAGGAAAACCTATACCTCCCCCGCCCGGCCCTATTTCTAAATCAGGGAGACCAATACCACCTCCCCCTGGTCGTGGTGGTAGAGGGCCATCTTCAGAAGCGCAGCGCGGCGGTCCAAATATGCAAAGGCGCAGACAAGCTAATTCGGGACCCTCAAAAAATGATACTGGATCGTTTGGGGGNCCAAGGGGGACAAGGCCTACAGGAGGACCCGTTGCCGATTTCTTGCCTAAACCCGGACAGGGAGGAAAGCCATCTGCTGGAAAACCTAGTGGCGGAAGACCTGGCGGACCTAATCAGCGCCCCCAGAGAAAGAAAAAAGGGAGAAGGCGNAGGCGACAAGAAGAGCTTCAACCGATGGACACGCCAGCGTACACCCCTGAAGACGCTCCGGTCCCTGAAGGAGAAGTAGTTATTGAACGCGCTTCATCCTCAATAGATGTAGCTCCAAAACTAAACAGGAAAACAGCAGATCTCGTCAGATTCCTAATGGAGCAGGGGGAGATGGTCACTGCAACACAGTCACTGACGGACGACATGATCGAACTTTTCGCTGCGGAGATTGGCGCTGATGTCCGGCTAGTTAACCCCGGCGAAGAACAAGAAATTGAATTACAAAAGAAATTGGGAAAAACCCTGATAAGGGATGATGATGACTCGATCCTAAGTCGCCCACCAGTCATTACTGTCATGGGGCACGTGGATCATGGGAAAACGAAACTACTTGATCAAATCCGGCAAGCAAACATTGTTGCTGGAGAAGCAGGAGGNATCACCCAACACATCGGTGCATATCAGGTAACTCTTGATGGGAATACTCTAACTTTCATAGACACACCTGGTCACGCTGCCTTCACAGCAATGAGGGCAAGAGGCGCAGAAGCTACTGACATAGTCGTGTTAGTTGTTGCCGCAGATGATGGGGTTATGCCACAGACAATAGAAGCAATTAGCCATGCAAAAGCAGCAGGAGTCCCAATAATCGTAGCCGTTAATAAAATAGACCTTGAAGGAGCAGATCCACAAAGAGTTCTCGGCGAACTAGCAGAGCATGAACTGGTTCCTGAGGCGTGGGGNGGCGACACAATTGTTGTTGAAATGTCTGCTCTGGAGAACATAGGAGTAGATGANCTTCTGGAAAATCTCAATCTAATCGCTGAGGTCGAAGACCTGANATCCTCAGCAAAAGGNCGAGCTTCTGGCGTTGTTCTAGAATCACATCTTGATATCGGCCGTGGACCCGTCGCTACAGTNTTAGTCCAACAGGGAACGCTCTCGGTCGGTGATCCAATAGTAGCTGGACCCTCGTGGGGAAGGGTACGAGCCCTTGTCTCAGACACAGGGGACCAAGTACATGATGCAGGGCCATCATGCCCAGTCCAAGTTTTAGGAATGTCGGATGTTGCTATTGCCGGCGACGAGTTTATTGTCGCCCCAGATGAACGAACCGCAAGAGATGTAGCTGATACACGCGAACATTATCAGAGAGTCGCAACCATAGGAAGAGATTCTTCAGCAGGTTCAGGTGGCGGCCGTCTAGAAGATTTATTCAGCCAGATAAGCACTGGTGAGCAAGCAACGCTCAATTTGATTTTGAAAGCTGACGTAAATGGATCTCTCGAAGCTGTCAGAGAAAGCATCAGAAAATTAGAACGAGAGGAAGTCAAAGTATCTTTCGTTCATGCCGGGGTAGGAGCGATAACTGAAAACGATATTCAACTAGCCGCAACGTCCAATTCCACAGTACTTGGTTTCAATGTGCGACCAGACCGAAAAGCGCGCGAAATGGCAGATCATGAACAAGTCGAAATTCGCAACTATGAAATTATCTACAAACTTCTTGAAGATATTGAATCAGCAATGGTGGGTATGCTTGTGCCAGAGTTCGAGGAAATCGTAACCGGAGAAGCAGAAGTAAGAGAGATTTACAGGGTTCCGCGGATAGGGGCTATCGCTGGATGCTATGTACTTGATGGCAAGATTACACGAGGCTCGAAAGTACGATTCCTTCGAGAAGGCACAATAATATGGAAAGGTGAAATCGCCTCACTTAGACGATTCAAGGATGATGTGCCTGAGGTAGCAGCTGGATACGAATGCGGTATCGGCCTTTCGGACTTCCAGGACCTAAAAGATGGAGACATCATCGAAACCTTTGATGAAAAGCAGATAGAAATTACCTAAGACGAAATTCAAATTCACCACCGGAATGCCAAAACGAAGAACAAACCAAAAGAGAGACTACCAACGAAGCGACCGCCTCAACGAATTACTTCGCGAGGTTCTAGCCCAGGAACTTGATCGAATCAGTGATACAGAATTNGGTCTCNTCAGCATTACTTCTGTCCAAGTAGACAACGAATTAACCAAAGCCAAGGTCTACTTATCATCGCTTGATGAAGAAGAACAGTTAGTGCAGAAAGTAAGTCGACACAAAGGAAAATTCCGCAAGGCTATCGGTGACCAAGCAAGAATCCGGAGAGTTCCTGAGCTCGAATTTATTCTTGATCCATCAATCTCAGCGAGTACTAGGATTGACGACATTCTGGCTAATATACANGCCACCGAAAAGCCCAATGATCATGACACAAACGACAACTAAACACGGCTTTGCAATCGTAGACAAAGAAACTGGTTGGACTAGTCATGACGTCGTAGCTAAAGCTAGGGGTACTTTTGGAATAAAAAAAATTGGTCACTCAGGAACACTAGACCCCCCAGCTACTGGCGTTCTAATTCTGGGTTTAGGGAACGCCACTAGGTTATTGAGGTTCATAACTGACTTGCCGAAAGAATATGAAGCCACGATGGTGATCGGCACAGAAACAAGTACCTTAGATGCTGAAGGGGAAATTCTCAGAAAGACAAACAAAAAACCCTCACTTCAAGAACTTCAAGCAGCATCAAAAGATTTTGTTGGGGCAATAAAACAAATCCCACCTATGGTTTCAGCAGTAAAGGTGCAAGGAAAACGACTTTATGAAATAGCACGCGAGGGAAAAGAAATTACTCGCGAGCCAAGGACAGTTGAAATACACGAACTATCAATATCTGATGGACCTAGAAATAATGTATTCACGCTAAAAGTTAAGTGCGGATCAGGAACTTATATACGTTCTCTTGTCTCAGATATCGCCCAACAAGCTGGATCTCTAGGGCATGTAGGAACTCTCCGAAGAACAGCAATCGGCTCTCACAATGAAATTGATGCTTCACGGATTGAGAAAGCAGTAATCATCGAACTAACCGAAGGACTTAGAGACTACGAAATGATTCAAGTCAATGACACGATGAAAGAACGCATAAAAGTTGGAGCAGTAGTAAGAACTGAAGAACTCTCCCCGGTGAAAAGCCAAGGGCCTTGGGTTATCGTAGATTCGGAGCAAAACCTGCTAGCCATGTATGAAAACTTTAAAACCGGTACTTTAAAACCAGCAGTTGTATTGCCTCAGGAGAATTAAGACATGGGCGAGATCCAAATCATCAGCGACAACAACGCAATTCCCGAAAGCGTTGATCGAACAGCTGCCTCAATAGGAGTCTTCGATGGCGTTCACAAGGGTCACCAAAAACTCTTGGATCTGGTTAAAAGCAAATCAATATCAGACGCCATACCATCGGTTGTAATAACTTTTGACCAACACCCCACGGAAGTAACAAGTCCAGAAAACGCTCCTAAAATACTCACCCCATTATCAAAGAAAATACTATTACTAGAAGAATTAGGAATTGATTATGTGTATGTCCTTGCATTTAACGAAAGCAGAGCATCAACTCCAGCTGTGAAATTCATAAAAGAAATCTTCGTAGAATCGGTAAGAGCAAAAACAATTTTTGTCGGAGAGGATTTCAGATTCGGCCACAAAAGATCCGGGAACGTTGATCTACTTAAATCCGAGGGCCAAGCATTAGGCATCTCAGTAAATGGGGTAGGTCTTTTCAATTCTGACTCATCCAGTGAAGAGCCCATCTCCTCAACTTCGATAAGAAAGCATTTAAAAGATGGAGACTTAGCTCTAGCCAATGAAAAGTTAGGAAGACCGTATTCCATATCGGGCAAGATAGTTTCCGGTGATCAACGTGGACGGGCTATAGGCTTCCCAACAGCGAATTTTGAGCTTGACGAAAAAATAGCGTTGCCATCAGATGGGGTTTACGCTGCTACGTACCTAAGCAACGATGGAACCAAAAGAATAGCTGCAGTCAATATAGGCAAACGACCTACGTTCTCCGATGGAACGAAATCGATTGTTGAGGCACATCTACTAGATTTTGTAGGTGATTTATACGGGGATGACGCTACTCTTACCTTCCATGAAAGAATTCGCCCTGAAAGAAAATTTGCTGGACTTGAAGAATTTCAGCTTCAATTAGAAATTGATATAAGTCAAATAAGGGAATTATTGACCTAATCACTAACTAATAAGTTGGGTTTTCTAACAGGCAAGGTAACCTTTCCTATGTCACAAAAGTGATGAATTGCTTGATTGAGCGGTAACCGCCATGAAGGCAGGGTCAGAAACCCAAAGGAAATAAATGGCAGCAAATCTTACACCCAAAAATGAAACTATTGAGGAGCACAGACTTCATGACTCTGATACTGGGTCCCCTGAAGTGCAAATAGCTCTTCTAACCGACAGAATCAATCATCTAACTGAACATCTCAAATCACATAAAAAGGATCATCACAGTCGCAGAGGACTATTAATGCTCGTGGGTCGCCGACGAAGAATGCTTGACTACGTCAAGGATAACGACATTGAACGGTATAGAANTATCATCGCAAAATTAGGATTGCGACGTTAAAGCCAGCCTTTGGTGTAGAATTTAAAAAACTAAATAAGGTAACTGAAAACCAGCATCGAAAAGATTAGCTGCCAGTTGAAAGCGCCTAACTAACTTAGACGTCTTCAACTGGGAAGCTGAACTCCGATGTTGCTGCCCAAAGGATCGTCCTTGGGTGAAATAATACGAGGGATAACCTCTAAAGGAGTTAAACATGGCTGATGCCATAACAGTCAGTGGCGCAATTGGCGCTGAAGATAAAATAATGAAACTTGAAACCGGAGTGCTGGCCAGCTTAGCCAATGGGGCAGTGGTCGTCAGCGTAGGGAAGACAACAGTGCTCGTCACTGCCACAGCAAACAAAAGTGCTAAACCAGGAACGGATTTTTTTCCGCTAACCGTAGATTTTGAAGAGAGAAGTTATGCGGCAGGTAAAATCCCTGGTTCTTTTTTCCGACGTGAAGGAAGAGCAAGCGAATCAGCAATTCTTGCATGCCGACTTACAGATCGCCCGTTGCGTCCACTTTTCCCAGATGGATTCCGCAACGATGTCCACATCGTTGCCACAATATTAGGCGCTGATCAAGAGAACCCCTATGACGTCCCAGCAATAAATGCTGCATCTGCAGCATTGTGCATTTCTGATATTCCTTTCCAGGGACCCCTTGGATGCGTCAGAATAGCCTTTGATCAAGACGGCGAATGGATTTCCCACCCAACCTACGAAGAAGGAGAACTCTCAACATTTGAGATGGTTGTTGCAGGAAGATTACTCGAAAACGGTGATGTAGCTGTCATGATGGTTGAAGCCGGTGGCACAGAAAATGCGTGGAGTTATTACGAAACGGGCGCACCAAAAGTAGATGAAAAAGTCTTAGCAGCCGGACTTGAATTTGCAAAGGAACCAATCAAACAAGCTATTGCGCTTCAGGAAAAATTGATCGAGAGCGCAGGAGAAATTTCAAAGATGGAAGTCACTCTTGCAGTAGATTACTCCGAAGAAATCATGGAAGCTGTCAAAGAAGTAGGTTCTGGGTTATTGGCAGAAAGTCAGACAATCGCTGATAAAACTCAGCGTGCTGAAGCAGAGTCTCAAGCAGCCTCTTCGGTGTTAGAAGAAGTCCTAAAACGTTTTGATGAAGAGGTTAATGCCGAAACTCAAATAAAGGCAGCGATTCGGTCATTGACAAAAGAACTTGTGCGAAAGCGAATTGTTGAGGAAGGTCTGAGAATTGATGGAAGAACTCCAGTAGATCTTCGACAGCTTTCCTCTGACGTTGGCATCCTCCCAACAGCTCATGGATCAGGGTTATTCCAGCGTGGGGAAACTCAGGTTCTAAACATAACAACACTGGGGACCAAGCGAATGGATCAAATGATTGATGGAATTGATCCAATAACGCGAAAGCGATACATGCATCACTACAATTTCCCTCCATTTTCTACAGGAGAACCAGGATTTATGAGAGGACCAAAGCGACGAGAAATAGGACACGGCGCACTAGCCGAAAGAGCGTTATTACCTGTAATCCCTAGCGAAGAAGAATGGCCGTATACGCTCAGGCTAGTTTCTGATGTCATGTCATCGAACGGATCTACTTCAATGGCCTCAGTTTGCTCTTCAACGCTTTCCTTGATGGATGCTGGTGTTCCTATTAAAGCCCCAGTCGCTGGTATAGCCATGGGTCTTGTCTTTTCTGAAGGAAAATATATAACGCTTACCGATATTCTCGGGGCTGAAGATGCCTTCGGGGATATGGACTTTAAGGTAGCAGGAACCTCTGATGTGATAACAGCACTTCAACTCGATACGAAAATAGAAGGAATTCCAGCGGATGTGCTCGCCTCTGCACTAGATCAGGCAAAAGACGCGCGAATGGAGATCCTAAGCGTTATGAACGCAGCNATTGCAGAACCTAGAGATGACGTTCGGGATGTAGCTCCAAAAATAATAAGCTTTGAAATCCCAATGGATAAAATAGGTGAGGTTATCGGTCCGAAAGGGAAAGTAATTAACGCAATTCAACAAGAGACCGGAGCGGAAGTTATCGTTGATGACGATGGAGTCATGGGATCTGTTTCTATAGCAGGAACCGATCGAGACGCTGTTTATGAGGCTCAAAGGCAAATCAATCTAATCCTAGACCCACCTACGGCTGATGTCGGGGGAGTCTATGCTGGAAAAGTTGTCAATATTACAAATTTCGGGGCTTTTGTTAACATTTTGCCTGGACGAGATGGCCTGCTCCATATTTCAAAAATAGGTGGCGGGAAAAGAATAAAGCGAGTGGAAGACGTCCTAGATTTGGGTCAAGAAATTGAAGTCAAGGTTGAAGATATAGATCCAAATGGGAAGATAAGCCTTATTCTCACCGGTGAAGTCCAGCAGAATGAGAACCCAAACGAGGATCAAGAGAATTCCAAAGAAGAAACTTCCGCTAAAAAAGAGTCGGGAAAGCCCTCAAGTTTTGAAGACGAATTTGAAGAAAGCTTAGCTGAGGAGCTCGGAGAACTAGGGCCTGAGGCTATCGGTGGAAATCAGCAACGAAACAGAAACCGGAAAGGGAAAGGTCGGGGTGGCANAAGATAGGGTCTGCCGTCACTCTTCTTGCTAAATAAAAGCTAATCTGTGACCGGCATGGCAATATTGGGTTATGGCAAATTTAGATGTAGGCGTTTTCGGNGCAGCGGGCAAGATGGGTGCTATAACCTGTCAAGCGATTAACAACAGCGACTCTATGACGCTCTGCTTAGGAGTAGATTCAAATCAAGTTGGAACACTCATTCCAAATACCTCACTTCAAATACAAGGAACGGTGGAGAGTCTGGAAGGCATTGACGTAATGGTTGATTTCACTGTGGCAGAAGCTGCCATGGNAAACCTGAAACTTGCAGCACAAGCTGGCGTCCACGCCGTAGTCGGAACGAGCGGAATCAACGAGGAACATGTTGCGGAACTGACAAAGATATTCACCAAAAGCAATTGCATAGTAGTTCCAAATTTTTCCATCAGTGCGATACTTCTAATGCACCTTTCTGAAATCGCTACACCTTACTTTTCAACTATTGAAATAATAGAATTTCACCATAACAACAAGATTGACGCCCCTTCAGGAACCGCTCTAGCTACAGCAGAAAAAATTTCCCAGAACATGACTGAAGATCTTCGGGACCCAACTACTGATTTAGCTCTAGAGGGTGCAAGAGGAGCCAAAGCACAAGGAAACATTCCTATCCATAGTGTCAGAATGGANGGAATGCTTGCTCACCAAGAGGTCATTTTTGGAACTACAGGGCAAACATTGACGATAAGGCAAGATAGCAGTGATAGGTCGTCGTTCATGCCTGGCGTGCTTTTGGCCATCAAGGGAGTTCCTAACCTCACTGGTGTCAATATCGGACTNGAAACTTTGATGGATGTCTAAGAAAATCTTCACAACCATACTGGTAATCTTTGCGGTTCTTGCAATGATTTTTTTGGGTTTCTGGCAACTTGATCGTCATTCGCAGAAGTCTGACATTAATGANAGGATAAGTGCGAGGTTAGATAACGAGCCACTTGGTCTTGTAGATATAGACAAACTAAAGAGCTATGAAATCATTGAAATGGAAAGAGATTTTGAATACAGAAGCATTGCTATTACAGGTAAATATATACAAGAAGATAGCGTCCTGATCAGGAATCGAACATATAACGGAGTTCCAGGGTTTTGGTTATTGACTCCTTTCCAACTCTTGAACAACCAGATCATTGTTGTCAATAGAGGGTGGTTACCCATTTCAGCTGAAAANTATATTGACTTAAATACTTCAGCACTTGACCTCACAGGAATTTTNAGAAAAGCGGAATTAGCGAAAGGACTCCAACGATCTGATGCCAGTCAAGGGGTCCTGAAAAGTCTCGCTAGGCCAGATTTAGCACGATACGANGACCAACTGGGCTATGAAATATTTCCAATGTATATCCAGCTAAGTAGCCAAAGCCCACAACAAGCTGACGGCTTCCCTCAAGTACTCGACATACCAAAGTTCAGCGAAGGGCAACATCTGAGTTACGCAGTACAGTGGTTCATCTTTGCCAGTATCGCAGCGATAGGCTACCCACTAGTCCTATGGAGNTATTCAAAAAGTAAGGGGACAAAAAAACGAAAAGAATCAGACATTCCAGTTGACTACCTCTAAAAATGAAGAGGGAGAACATATACGCTGCTAGCCTCAGGTATGAAGAAAGGATTAATATGTCCAGATTTGGAAAAGTTCTCACAGCAATGGTCACACCCTTCACCAGCTCAGGTGACCTTGACCTTGACGAAGCCGGACGCCTTGCACAGTGGCTTATTCAAAATGGGAATGATGGACTTGTTATCGCAGGTACAACTGGTGAATCACCAACACTTACTCACGATGAGCAAATTGCACTAATTGAAGTAGTCGTAAATTCGGTAGACGCTCCAGTAATAGCAGGAACCGGTAGTAACGACACTAAAGCAGCCATTGAGCTTACCCAGCGAGCTCAAACAGTGGGGGCATCAGGCATCCTTAGCGTCACCCCTTATTATAACCGACCCTCACAGCAGGGCTTACTTCAACATTTCACTAGAATCGCCGAATGCACGGACCTTCCAGTGATGCTGTACGACATTCCTATCCGGAGCGGAAGAAAAATCGAAACTGAAACGATCCTTGAACTAGCACATAATCTCAAGAATGTCGTAGCGCTNAAAGATGCTGCCGGGGACCCATCGGAAACAGCCTCCCTGCTTTCTCAATCACCTGACGGGTTTGAAATTTACTCAGGCGACGACTCACTAAATTTAGCGCTCCTTTCAATTGGTGCCTCAGGAGTAGTCGGAGTTGCAACGCATTGGACAGGCGTTGAACATCAAAACTTGGCGCACGCAATAACAAGCGGAGACTACNAAACAGCAAAGANAATCAATCAATCCCTGCAAGATTCTTATGCCTTCGAATCAACTCTTGAGGCACCTAACCCTATCCCGACAAAAGTAATGATGAATCTCCTCGGATTCAACGTCGGGCATGGAAGGCCACCTATGGATACAGTTCCTGAAGACCTTGTAGAAAAAGCCCAAAGTATCGTTTCGGCTACAATTGTCGGATCCCAAATGGGTTTCGCATAAAATGTTAATATGACTGACCTAGTCTCAATTACTTTTTTAGGCGGGCTTGGGGATATCGGAAGAAACTGCGCTGCGATTGAATCCAAAAATCAAATTCTGCTGCTGGATTGCGGTCAGCTTTTCCCAGACGAGATGATGCCAGGAGCGCAATCAGTGCTTCCAGACTTCAGTTACCTTAAGGATCGTAGCGAGAAAATTGTAGGTTGCATAGCTACGCATGGACATGAAGATCATATTGGAGCGCTTCGGTATGCATTAGATATCAGCGAATTCCCCATTTACGGATCTGAATTTACATTGGGAATGATTCGGCACAGACTGAGCGAAGCAAACATGCTTCACAAGACTGACTTGGTAGCGGTAGCTGATGGTGAAACGATCAGTATCGGCGACTTCCGTTGTGAGTTCTTGCCAGTAACGCATTCAACACCTAAAGGATTAATTTCAGCAATCCGTACTCCTCAAGGACTTATTTTGCATTCAAGTGACTTCAAGTTGGACAACAACCCTGTGGATGGAAGAGTCACAGACCTCGACCGTATCGCCGCTTTGTCTAAAGACCCTGGAATTCGACTTCTACTGTGCGATTCGACCAATGCAGAGCTCAGCGGCTCTAGCATCTCCGAGTCAGAAGTAGGCGATGGATTGGAAGAAATATTCATGAAATTTCAGCATGAGCGAATAATCGCAACATGCTTTTCAAGCCACATACATCGAATCCAGCAAATTATAGACATATCAAAAGAGCAGGGAAGAAAAGTAGCTACTCTGGGATTCTCAATGGAAAGAAACATATCCCTAGCGAGAAGCCTAGGTGTCATTTCAGTATCAGAAGATGATTTAGTGGATATTTCTGAGATTGAAACTTACCCTAAGAATCAAATTTGCGTCATCAGTACAGGATCTCAAGGTGAACCAAGATCATCCTTAAATTTATCGGCTCAGAATTCAGGAAAATGGCTACGCATTGATGAGAATGATGTAATCATTTTCTCATCAAGAACCATTCCGGGGAACGAGAAGCGAGTCGCTCGTCTAGTAAATAATCTCGTTAGCCTGGGAGCCTCAGTAGTTAATGATGAAAATCTCAACACACACACATCAGGACATGGGCAGCGCGAAGAACTTAGTGAACTCCATCAGGCGGCCAACCCGGAATGGTTTATTCCTGTGCATGGCGAGTTACGTCACCTAGTGGCACACAGGGAACTCGCAATAGAGATCGGGACTAATCCAAAGAATGCACTACTGGCTACCGATGGGGACCAAGTCGTTATGGAAGATTCAGGACTAACAGTTAACAGAAACAAATGCCAGGGGCANTATATCTTTTCACAAGGATCTATCGTTGAAACTCGACATGACCTATTCAAGGACCGCAATATTCTAGGGAAAGAGGGTTGTGTCATAGCAAGAGTCTCAATAAGCGAAAAGGATAAAACATTAATAGGGGCTCCATCGGTTATTAGCAAAGGATGGCTCAGTGCAGACATATCAGAGCGCCACGAGCAAGAAATTGAAGACCAACTATCCTCCGAGCTGAAAACATTTCTTAAGAACCGAAAAGAGCTGACACAAGAAGTTTTAGAACAAAAAGTTAGGCGAGTCACCGGATCAATGGTCAACGACTCCACAAAACGGCGACCAATGATTATTCCTCTTGTTGATATTTTGCCCTAACTTAACCACTCTCTTAAGTTAAAGTTTCAATGCCCGCTATGACTAAATTATCGGCGCTTTAGTGTTACCGTTGGTNTATTGTGGCTAAATCAAAAAAACAAGAAAAACCTGCGAAAAATAGTCAAAAAGACGACAAGCGAAAATCAAAAAAATCAACAAATCCTGCTAGCGGTATTTCCTCTGATAACTCTAATCAACAGGTAAAGCAAAAGAAATCTGCAGTTAGTGCTCTCAAAGGATCACTGAAATCAGCTTTTGGAGGGCATAAATCAGACTTAATAAGCCTTGGGCTAATAGTAATAGGGATCGTCGCTGCTTTAGGCCTATATTTTGATACCGCAGGTATAGTCGGGCAGGTCATTGGTCCTTGGCTTTTTCGTGCTCTATTTGGATACACAGGTTTCATCGCCCCTGCCGCTCTTATGTTCGGAGGACTCTACCTGATTTTTGAATCTCCAACTACTCATTCTGAAGATCATCAGGGTGACCAAACTTCAAGAACCGCTTCAATCCTGATAGGAACTTTACTAATTTTCATTACAATCTGCGGCATTAGCCATATAAATACAAGCGCCAATTCATATAATCTCTCAGACCTTAGCGAATTAAAGAAAGGTGGTGGGATCCTCGGATATATAGCTGGAGCTCCACTTCGAGCAGCCTTTGAACAGGTTGGGGCAGTCTTTATNCTANTCGCCGTCGGTTTTNTAGGGATCATCCTAGTGACGGGAATGACNTTCAAGGAAGCNCTTTCANGTTTATGGCGCCTGACTAAAACTATCTTCTTAAAANTAGCTAATTCAGTGAGACTTGCTATGGGCGAAACTAAAGACGAAATAGCTCANCGAACAGGAACACCAGAAAACCCAGTGATTCAAATTGANGGCGAAGCGCGCCTCTTGAACGAAACCAAAAGAAATGGCCGGTCAGGAAAAGACAACGACAAAGAAAACTCAACAGTTGAGTCTAAGCAAGAAGAGAATCCGGCTCAGCAAAAGGAAAAAGACGATTCACGTAAAAGAAAAGAAACATCTGAGGACTCAATCACTTCCACCAAGCAACTCGAAATAGAACTCGGCCCAGCCGCAAAGGGTTCGATTTGGAAACTGCCTTCCGAAAAAATCCTCGCTCGTTCAACTTCCCAAGACATCAACGAAAACCTTGTTGAAGAAAGAGGGCGGGTACTTGAAAGGGCCCTTGCAGCACACGGAGTAGAAACCAGGCTCGTTGGTATGGTAGTCGGCCCTACTGTTACAAGGTACGAATTAGAACTTGGGGAAGGCGTAAAAGTTTCACGCGTTACATCATTGAATAAAGATATTGCATACGCAATGGCATCTGCAGATGTGCGCATCCTAGCGCCGATACCTGGAAGGCAGGCGATAGGAATAGAAGTGCCAAATAATGAGCGCCAGATTGTTGCTCTTGGGGATGTTCTAAGCTCTGTTGAAGCTAAAAGAGCAACTCATCCGCTAGACGTTGGTGTGGGAAGAGACATAAACGGTAAATCTATTGTTATGAACTTATCTAAAATGCCTCATATCTTAATCGCCGGCGCAACAGGAGCAGGTAAAAGCTCATGTATCAATAGCATCGTTACCTCGGCGTTAATGCGCTCAACCCCTGAAACTTTACGGATGATACTCATAGATCCTAAAAGGGTGGAAATGTCACAATACGAACGAGTTCCGCATTTACTCACCCAACCAGTTGTAGACCCTAAGAAAGCGGCGAACGCACTCCAATGGGCTTGCAGAGAGATGGATAGACGATATGAATTACTGGCTGAAGTTAAATTTCGAGATATCACCGGGTACAACGCCGCTTACGATAAAGGGACAATTCAAGCCCCCCCAAGCGCCATTAATCCTGACGGAAGTCCAAAAACTTACAGCCGCTTACCGTTCATTCTTGTTGTAGTAGATGAGCTATCAGATTTAATGATGGTAGCTCCTAGAGACGTAGAGGATTCCATTTGCAGAATCGCACAAAAAGCAAGAGCAGTCGGAATCCATTTGGTTGTTGCTACCCAGCGTCCATCTACAAATGTTATTACCGGCGTAATTAAAGCGAACATACCTGCGCGTATCGCTTTCGCTGTTTCGAGTTTGACCGATAGCCGAGTTATTCTAGATCAGGGTGGAGCGGAAAGATTAGTCGGTCAAGGAGACATGTTACTATTGGACCCTAAATCATCTAGCCCTCACAGAATACAAGGTGCGTGGGTTAGCGAAGATGAGGTAAAGCGCGTTGTTGGGGTATGGAAAAAGCAAACTGAACAATTAAAGGACGGTGCAGCATTAGATGGAATAACCACTGAACCCACGATTACCGACGCCCCTTCAAATGCCTCAGGAGATCTTATCCCTGGGGGAACCTCAGGAGACTCAGACGACGACGAACTATTGCTCAAAGCAATAGATTTAGTCGTTGAATCACAACTAGGGTCAACATCTATGTTGCANAGAAANCTTCGTGTAGGTTTTGCTCGCGCAGGTAGGATCATGGATTTGCTGGAGGAGCGAGGCATAGTCGGCCCGAGTGAAGGATCAAAACCTAGAGAGGTGCTGATCACNGCAGATGAANTGACCCAATCCAATCAACCTAACGAGAGCCCACTTTAGAAATAGGCCAAAATGCTCATTGACCTCTTATTTGTGATCTTAGGAATAGTAGTGCTGGTTAAATCAGCTGATTTCTTAGTTGAATCTTCAAGTGATTTAGCAACCAAGTTAGGTGTATCTGCTGTTGTAGTTGGGGCGATCATTGTAGGTTTTGGAACAAGCATGCCAGAAATGGCAGTTTCAACAACCGCTGCTGTGAGAGGAGACATCGACCTAGGTATTGGGAATGTTGTCGGATCAATCATCGCTAATTTGACATTGGTTCTCGGAGCCACAACATTCGCAGCAAACATCCCTCTACCTAGATATTTCCTTAAATTCCACATCCCGCTATCGATGAACGCTGTTTTCTGGTTTTTTGTCTTCGCACAGAATGGTTTTAGGCGATATGAGGGTTTTATCCTTCTGGGAATGCTCATTATCTCTTTATGGTTGATGTTAAGAGATGGAAAGAAGGGGAGAAGCAATTTCGCTGCCTCGAGCCAAGAACCTCTAACCCAAAGTCAGAGAACCGAAAAGCGGGCACAGATTCTAGATGGCCTTGTTATCGTGGCCTCGTTAGTTGGGGTAATTGGCTCGTCCTATTTTATTACCGAGGGAGCTATAGGGTTAGCAGAAAAGTGGGGAGTAGGAAGTGGATTTGTGGGAGCTAGTCTCGTAGCTATTGGAACGTCTCTTCCAGAGTTGGTTGCTTCAATTGTTGCTCTGCGTAAAGGGAAGTCGGAAATAATAATAGGAACAATCTTGGGGTCAAATGTATTTAACGGAGTAGCAATTGGTGCAGCGATAGGGATACTGGGGCCTGGTGAAATGATTGATGCAAAAATCATAGGATGGTTATCTGCAATAACAATTTTGCTGGCAGCGGCCACATGGTGCCTAAAGTCCCTTAGCCCAAAACCAGTAGGGAAACTTGCTGGATTTATGTTGTTATCTATCTACGTGTTCTGGTTAGTTGTTGTAGGTATTTGAAACCGAGGCATCCTTTTCTTTTTAGAAATCTGATGGATACGATCAACATATGAGTGAAAGCTATTGGATAGAAACCTTAGGATGTCCCAAAAATGAGGTTGATAGCGAAAAACTCGAAGGAACCTTACTAAAAAATGGCATGACTTTGGCTAACTCCCCTGAGTCAGCTGACCTTGTTGTCGTAAACACTTGCGCATTTATTGAAGACGCCCGTAAAGAAAGTGTTGATACCATTTACCAACTAAATAGTGTTCGCAACCCTGACTCTGAACTGGTTGTAACGGGTTGTTTAGCAGAACGGTATGGTTCTTCCTTAGAGGAGGCACTTGGAAATGACGTAAACTCGGTAGCAGGATTCGGAGTCCCAGTGACTCTATCAAAAAAGCAAAACACTTCAGAATTTGATCTACTCAATCTTCCTCGTCCAAGCTCCAATAGACCTTGGGGGTATGTCAAAGTGGCTGAAGGGTGTGACAGAATTTGTGGATTTTGTTCTATCCCCTCCTTTAGGGGTCCGCAAAGGTCACGATCTGTAAATGCCATACTCGCAGAGATCGAGAGCATGGAGTTGTCTGAAGTTGTTCTTATCGCTCAAGATCTAGCATCTTACGGGAGAGACCTAAATAAAACAGCGAACATGCAACAGTTATATGAGGAAGTAAGCAAGGTTGTGGAGTGGGTTCGGTTGCTCTATTTATATCCCTCAAGCTTAAACGAAAGTTTAATAGAAGCAATAGGGTCAAGCCCTGTTCCGTATTTTGACCTTAGTCTCCAGCACGTATCGCAACCCCTACTTAGGAGAATGAGGCGATGGGGCAATTATGATAAATTCACAGAAACGATTAAGCGCATTCGGCTAATCAACCATAAGGCGGCCTTTCGCACGAATTTTATTATCGGCTATCCGGGAGAAACCGAGAGTGACCATGACGCCTTATTGAGATTCGTTGAAGAGAACAGAATTGACTGGTGTGGATTTTTTGGCTTTTCGCGAGAGGAGGGAACATATGCCGATTCGCTAGAGGATCAGGTTGACAAAGCATTGATGAACGAGCGATTGCTAGAACTGTCCGAGCTGCAGGACTCAATTGTTTCAACCAAACGAGATGAGATTATTGGAGAAAGCATAGACATATTAGTGGATGAAGTTGGAATCGCTCGAAGCTTCAGGGAAGCGCCTGAGATTGATGGAATCATTAAGGTCTCAAGTCACCTTCCTGTAGGAGAGTTTGCTAATGTAAAAATCGTAGAAGCCATAGGAACCGATGTGCTCGCAATTTAACATTAGGTAAATTGAAGAAATTTTGCAGTTCCCCCAAAGGAAATCTGAATGCACAATTTAACACCTGCAAATTTAATAACAATCACTCGGATACTAATTTCTCCAATTCTGTTCATTGTGATTCTCTCTGCAGAAGACCAGAATGGGGCATCTTGGACTGCGTTTATTTTTGGATTCGTCTTAGGCATCAGCGATGCTTTTGACGGTGTGCTTGCCAGAGCTACCAACAGTGAAACTAAGTTGGGGGCCCTTTTGGATCCTCTTGCCGACAAAGTAGTAGTTCTAGGGTGCATGTTCTCTTTATTGGCAATTGGACGTTTCCATTACTTCCCCGTTCTGATCATTACAATCCGAGAAGTCGGGATCTCAACGTTCCGAGTCATGAAAGCACGACAAAAGATTATCATTCCTGCTTCTAAGCTTGCTAAATGGAAAACATTTGCACAAGGATCGGCATTGCTTCTTGCAGTACTTCCACCTTTGAAAGACAACGATTGGCTTATAACTGCTTTTCTGTGGTTCGCTGTTCTAATGACTGTTGTAACAGGCTGGCAGTACGTCCGCAACAGTGCTTTGATCACAGCCGCATCGAAAGAAGGCCAAATCTAATGAAACGAATCAGTTGTGAAGTGGTTGCCGTTGGCACAGAACTTCTTTTAGGTCAGATCATCGATACTAATTCTTCCTGGATTGGGGAGCAATTGGCCCTATCAGGCATCGATAGTTTCTACCAAACAAAAGTGGGGGACAATCCTGCACGAATCAAAAGCGTCCTCAGTCAAGCGATAGATCGATCTGACTTTGTCATCGTATGCGGAGGTTTAGGACCTACACAGGATGACCTGACAAGGGACATGATTGCGGAGTTGATGGATGTCGAACTTAGACTGAATGAAGATTTGGTCGAGAAAATAACAGCAATGTTCTCAAGTCGCAATAGGCCTATGCCTGAGAACAACTTAAGACAGGCAATGGTCCCCGAAGGGGCTGAGGCTCTGCCNGTTATGCCAGGGACAGCNCCTGGTTTAAAGGCTCGAGTCAATGGNGTTACGATCTATGCTGTTCCTGGAGTTCCTTGGGAGATGAAGCAAATGGTAACAGNCTGCATTCTCCCAGACATAAGGNCTGAAACGGGNCTGACTTCAATTATTCGATCAAAAACGTTAAGAACATGGGGTGATTCTGAATCGGGTCTTGCTGAAAAACTTTCAAGTAACATAGAGCGTCTTGACAAAGAGGGGACAGCAACTATTGCATTTCTGGCAAGCGGCATTGAGGGTCTAAAAATCAGAATTACAGCAAAAGGTGACAGCGAAGAATTGGTTAACGAAATACTTGAAGCCGAAGCAGAGAAAGTCGCTGATGCCATCGGCAATGATATTATCTTTTCTCGTGATGATAAATCTATGGAAGCAACAATAATCCAGTTATGTCGAAGCCAGGGTCTAAGTCTGGGTCTTGCAGAGTCAATGACAGGTGGACTTATCGCAAGCAGGATAACGAGCCAACCAGGTTCCAGCGATGTNTTTAAAGGNGGGATAATTCCATACTCAACTGATATAAAGCAAAGCATTTTAAAAGTGTCTGATGGGCCCGTTATCTCTCAAGCGGCAGTGGAACAGATGGCANAAGGTGCCTGCACCATTTTAAATTGCGATGTATCTGTTGCAGTTTCTGGAAATGCCGGCCCAACTGCTAGCGAGGATGAAGTCGGTAGAGTATGGATGGCTACGTCAGTAGATGGAGTCGTGGAGTCATTCACAGTTAAATGGCCATTTGACCGTGAACGAGTTCGCCAATTCACTACTATTTCAGTGCTGAATGCTCTACGACTCCGTTTGGACAGTCGTCAATAATCTATCGTCNGTCCACCTATCTAGGAAAGCTAATAAATTGGCAAATATTTCATTTCGGTGCTCTGCAATCATGTTAGTTCCATGCTGTTGCCCCTCAACCACCAAAAATTGGGTAGCCGCTGCAGCAGACTCTATCTTTCTTGCATCTGAATAATATTGATAGTCATTTTCCGAAACTATAAGAAGTAGAGGAATTACCATTGATTCAACTGCAGTTAGTGCATTAATCCTCCCAAATTCTGCTGGAGGAGAGAGTGCAGCTACTCCCTGCACTTGTGATTCAGAAGCTAATTCAATAACTGCAGTCCCACCCATAGAGGCTCCGATGAGGACAACTTGCTGTGCGCCCTTTGCTCGCATGTATGCAATAGCGGCCTCAAGGTCCCGATCCATTCTCGTATCTTTTATTCCCGTGGATTTTCCATATCCACGAAAGTCAAATGTNAAAACCTTATAACCAGATTCGGCTATGAATCTAGCAAACGGAAACCATGAGGTCTGGTCTCGGCCACGCATGTGTGTCAAAATTACCGCAATTTCTCCAGACCCGAACACAGACCCCCAAAGGTCCTCAGAATCTTCAGTGCGAAAACGTACAATCTCGTCAACTCCNNGTGCCTTAGCGTCGCCCTCGCTTATAAATGNTGTCAAGGGGTCAACTTCNGGNGGGCCGTCATCAGAAGCACAGGCTGTTANAGGTATATANGTAATGCTTAGAATAAACACCCCTACNAGAAACGNCTTCAAGATTGTTGCCGTTTAGTTTTGGCCATCAAGTGGCTTGAGCTTAAGCGAGGCAGAATTCATGCAGAATCTCTCCCCAGTAGGTGGTGGGCCATCATTGAATATATGGCCTAAGTGCGCTCCACAGTTGGCACAGAGAGCTTCAATGCGCGTCATACCATGAGAATTATCAATTTTTCTTTCGACCGTACTGGTTCCGACAGCCTCAAAGAAGCTTGGCCAACCAGTCCCTGAATCAAACTTTGTCTCACTCGCAAAAAGCTCAACATCACAAACTATGCAATGGTAACGTCCAACTTCTTTGGTGTCCCAGTAGCACCCTGTGAATGCGCGCTCAGTTCCTGCATGCTGAGTGACGAAATATTGTTCATCTGTTAAACGTTCACGGATCTCTTGCTCATTCTTCTCGTACTGCAAAATGCACCTTTCTTAGACAAACACTAGTAGACACTTCGCTGATTTTAACACCATCAAAGTTTTTTACTGATATCGTTGACCGAACAGACGTTCGTAATTACACTGATGTAATAGAGTAGTGTCACACCCCCAAATTAAGGTGCAAAGTAAAGCAATTCAATAGAACCGAGAAAAGTAGGTAGAAAATGGATAATGAGAAAGCTCTAGATCTAGCACTAGGCCAAATAACAAAACAATTTGGCGAAGGCGCAGTAATGAAAATGGGCGAGAAAGCCACCATGAATATAGAGTCAGTGCCGACAGGGGCACTAGCTCTTGACCTCGCACTTGGAGTCGGCGGACTTCCGCGCGGTAGAGTAACAGAAATTTATGGNCCTGAATCATCAGGAAAATCAACTCTGGCGACTCATGTCGTGGCAGAAGCTCAAAGGAATGGCGGAATATGCGCTTATATTGATGCTGAGCATGCAATGGACCCTGTGTATGCAAGGGCTATCGGCGTTGATGTCGATGAACTATTAATTTCGCAACCTGACACTGGAGAGCAAGCACTTGAAATAGCAGACACATTGGTTCGGTCTGGCGCAATTGACGTGATAGTTATAGATTCTGTTGCCGCTTTAACTCCAAAAGCTGAATTAGAAGGAGAAATGGGCCAAAGTCATGTCGGCCTTCAGGCCCGTTTGATGTCGCAAGCGCTACGTAAATTGACCAGTAATCTCAATAAAACAAAGACTATATGCATATTTATTAACCAGCTCCGCGAGAAGATAGGTGTCATGTTCGGTTCTCCGGAAACAACCCCCGGCGGTAGGGCATTGAAATTCTATTCCTCCGTTCGACTTGATATCAGGCGAATAGAGTCACTTAAATCTGGTGTTGAGATTGTAGGGAACAGAACACGAGTGAAAGTCGTTAAAAACAAATGCGCTCCTCCGTTCCGCCAAGCTGAATTTGACATTATGTACGGGAAAGGAATTAGCCGTGAAGGTTCGCTCCTTGACACTGGCGTTGAGATGGATATTGTTACCAAATCTGGAGCTTGGTATACATACGAAGGAGAACAGCTAGGTCAAGGTCGTGAAAATGCCAAATCTTTCTTAAGTGATAATCCAGAAATCATGATGGAAATCGAAAATAAAATCTGGGCAATCGTGAATCCAAGCAATGAACAGGATTCGTTTACCTCAGCCGATGATGAACCTATCTCAATAGAAGACTAAATTCTCAACAGACTTTCATTTGAAGGAGTTATTTTCCTCTACCCTTAGATAGATGAGAAAAAAGTACACCATCCAAACTTATGGATGTCAGATGAACGAAAACGACTCTGAACGTATTGCTGGGTTACTTGAGGTAGCAGGGTTAACCCGCACACTTCAAGTTGAGAATGCCGACGTAGTGGTAATCAACACTTGCTGCATCCGAGAGAATGCAGATAACAAGTTCTACGGACATTTAGGTAATTTGAAGAAGCTCAAAGAAGAGGACCCTTCCAAGAGAATTTTGGTTGGTGGCTGTCTGGCGCAAAAGGATCAGGAGACGATCCGCGATAGAGCCCCTCATGTTGATGTAGTCTTCGGTACCCATAATCTTGAAAGAGTAACTGAGCTGTTAAATGCAAGCGATAACGGCCCAATAGTTGAAATCGTTGACCCTACCCCACATGATCTTGATACCTTAGCTAGCGAAACGCTACCTACCCGTCGGGAAGTGGATCATGCAGCATGGCTTACAATTCAAACTGGATGTGACAATTCCTGCGCGTTTTGCATTGTCCCTCAAGTAAGAGGCCCTGAGGTGAGTAGGCCATTTAATGATTTGTTGAATGAAGCTAAGAATTTGGTTAAAGACGGCGTTTCAGAAATCACCCTATTGGGGCAAAACGTAAATAGTTATGGACGAGATATCACCTTGAAGTTAAGAGGGCAAGAGCCGCAAGAAGGTGATTTATTTTTGGCTGGGGAGCACTGGAATGCTAGAGAAAAGAGATCCGCAAGCCCATTGTTCGCTGATTTACTTCGNGAACTCGGAAATATTAAAGGAATTCGGCGCATCCGATACACCAGTCCTCACCCAAAAGATATGCGTGAAGATGTCATGAAAGCAATGGCGCAAACAGAAAGCGTATGTGAACATCTTCATTTCCCAGTCCAGTCCGGCAGTGATCGGATACTCAGAAAAATGCGCCGNGGNTATACAGCNGAACGGTATCTCTCAAAACTGNCGCAGGCAAGAGCGATTATTTCTGATCTAGCCGTTACAACTGATATTATTGTNGGTTTTCCAGGGGAGACAAACAAGGA
The DNA here is from genome assembly GCA_002712415.1 of Actinomycetota bacterium. Classification (GTDB taxonomy): domain Bacteria; phylum Actinomycetota; class Acidimicrobiia; order Acidimicrobiales; family UBA8592; genus UBA8592. Next base: position 70,378 of record PATO01000018.1, read on the forward strand.
TTTTGAGGACACGCTAGAACTCGCAGCTACCGCTCAATTCGATAGCGCATTCACTTTTATCTTTTCTCCTAGGCCAGGAACCGAAGCAGCTGAAATGCANGAAAAGTTTTGTAATAAAGAGGAAGTCCAAGATCGGTATTCACGCCTTAGAGAGGTGATACAGCGTTCAGGNCTAATCAAACATCAGGAAAGAATAGGCAAGGAAGAAGAAGTTATAGTTGAGGGGCCAAGCAAGAAAAACAATAAGTTANCAACTGGTCGAACGAGACAGAATAAAGTTGTACACTTCCCAGCCATAGACCTCCCCGTTGGAACAATTGCAATAACCCGTGTTGAAGAGGCTACACCAAACTACCTTCTCGGAAGCCTGCTTGAAATAGTTGAAAAGCCTAGGACAAAAACTCGCATTCCTGTGGTATCGGGGTGAACGAATCAAGNACAAAGTCCCGATTGGCAATCGTTGGAACAACTGCTTCCGGCAAATCAAAGTTAGCGATGATCATAGCTGAAAGGATAAAAGNTTTTGAAATAATCTCTCTTGATTCAATGCAGATATATAAACGCATGGACATCGGTACCGCAAAACCAACAAGGGAAGAGCAAGCAAGAATTCCCCACCACATGATAGATATTGTTGAACCGCACGAGGAATACACAATTAGCCAGTTCCAGATTAAAGCTCAGAACGCAATTGAGGAAATTGAGAGTAGGGGAATGCTACCTTTACTTGTCGGAGGCACAGGGCTGTACTTAAGAACAATTATTGATGAGTTAGAAATTCCAGGACAGTTTCTGGAAACTCGCCAACGGCTTGAGTCGAACCCCAATACNGCGGAACTCTATCAGAAACTCTCAGAGTTGGATCCAGTCGCTTCCACACGAATGGAACCTAACAATCGCAGGAGAATTATACGAGCGCTTGAGGTGACGATAGGAAGCGGAACAAAGTTCTCCAGCTATGGACCAGGGCTCTCAGTTTATAACGAAAGCGCCTACCAAATAATCGGTTTGCGGCGGGAACGTGCTGAAATTGATCGAAGGATAACTACAAGATTTCACACCCAAATGGAATCTGGATTTTTAAATGAATGCGAAGCTCTTATCGATAGCCAAGACCCATTATCACGTACTGCTTCTCAAGCACTGGGGTACAAACATTTGTTTCAATATCTCAAAGGAGAATGTTGCTTAGATGAAGCCGTTGAGGTAGCGATCAAAGATACGAAAAAGTACGCACGAAAGCAAGAAAGATGGTTTCGTCGTGATCCAAGAATAAACTGGATTGATATAGACGACGATGTTATCGAATCTTTGCCACAGATCCTGAAGGTATTAGGAGAATGAAACTAAAAAAATTTCACGGATTAGGAAATGAATTTCTACTCACCACAATCCGCTCACTGCCAAAAGATTCATCTCGCATCGCTAAATTCCTCTGTGACTATACAAAAGGCCCCGGGGCTGATGGTTTAATTTTTAGTTTGCCAGCTCAAGAAAAGGATATCCATACCCGAATGGCTTTATTCAATTCAGATGGTTCACCAGCGGAAATCTCGGGTAACGGGCTTCGATGCCTTGCCCACTATGTTTATATGGGTCAAGAAAATAACAAAATTATTCGAATTAGCACCGATGCCGGAAACAGAAAAGCAGTAATCAAGCATGTGGAGGGAAACCAAACGATCATCCGAACAGGTATGGGGATTCCGGTGTTAGGACAGGATCTAACTACGAAAGAGTTGGAGGTAAAAGTAAATCCAGCAGCGTTAAGATCAGGGTATGCCAATGTCGGAAATCCACATATAGTAACACTATTTGAGAGTTTAGCATCAATAGATATAGCTACACTCGGGGCGTCCGTAGAGAAAACATGCAGTGAAACAGGAATTAATGTCCATGTTGTAGAGGTCATCAACCGATCTTCAATCGCAATCCTCACATGGGAAAGGGGAGTCGGGGTAACGAAAGCATGTGGAAGTGGTGCCGTAGCGTCCGCTTGTAAAGCTCATAGCTGGGGGTTAGTTGATAATAAAATTAAAGTCAGGATGCCTGGAGGCGAAGCTCTAATTGAAATCGAAAATGAGGAAGTGTACCTTACAGGCGAATCGGAATTTTTAAGAAATTATGAGGTGGACTTAGGTGCCTGACAATCACTCAGTGTTTCCTCATGACTCTCATCGAGGTGGATTCGGGGAGCATGGAGGTGAAGAGAGAGGATTCATCGACCGGTCTTTTCGAGAGAAAATAATCATTGTTGGCTTAGATACGGGTAACGAAAAGGATTTATCAATCGCCGCTCAAATGACTGAACTAGAAAGACTTGTGTCAACAGCAGGGGCTGACGTAGTTCACCATCTAGTTCAAAAACGTGAATCGCCGGATCCTGCCACTTTCATAGGGCGAGGGAAAGTGCAAGAAATTTTTGAATTAGCCGAGAAGTACGATGTTGATACAGTCGTATTTAACGATGAGCTTTCTCCAGCGCAGCAGAATAACTTAGAAAAGGCTTTTAAGCGATCAGCTATAGATAGAACAGCAGTTATTCTTGATATTTTTGCTCAAAATGCAAGTACCCCGGAGGGAAAGGCTCAAGTTGAACTGGCCCAGCTCCAATACCTGCTCCCTAGATTGCGAGGAAGCGGCATAGCTTTAAGTCAGCAAGGTGGCGGAATAGGTACAAGAGGGCCAGGTGAAACAAAACTAGAGGTAGATCGTCGGCGATTGGTGCGAAAAGTCCATTACTTGCAAAAGCAGCTAAACGGAATCCGTTTAGCAAGAAAAAACCAATCGAAACGAAGACGAAAGTCTGTAAACCAATCAATTGCAATCGTGGGTTACACCAATGCGGGGAAATCAACTCTTTTGAACTGCCTCACTCAATCTGACGACGACGCTCTCGTTGCTGATCGCCTCTTCGCAACGCTTGACCCAATCACTCGAGCTTTGCAGTTGCCAGGGGGGGAACGAATCTTTGTAAGCGATACAGTCGGCTTTGTTCGGAACCTTCCGCATCACCTTGTAGAAGCTTTCAAAACAACTTTAGATGTCGTGGCGGAGGCTGACCTTCTTGTGCATGTGGTAGATGGAAGTAATCCCGATGCAGGTAAGGATATAGCTGCAGTGCGAACTGTGCTCGCCGAGATTGGGGCAGCAGAGTTGCCAGAACTAATCGTTTTCAACAAAGCAGACCTTGCTGCAGGAGAGGCAATATTTTTAGATTATCCTGAAGCTGTTCAAATCTCAGCCAAAACAGGTGAGGGAATTGAAAAGATGATTGCAACGCTCAGTGATACCCTTCGCGCAAAGCTTGACGTGTACGAACTGGTGATACCACTGTCAAGAGGCGACTTGATAGCCCAAGTTCATCGCGAAGCTCAGGTACTTATTGAAGACGTTCAGGGCGATACACTTGTCATGCGAGCGAGACTGGACGAATATGCTCAAGCACGGCTTCGGCGCCACATAAAAGGGGGAACGAGTGAAAAAATTTAAACTTCCCCCATACCCATATGACTTGTTGAAACCACACAGTGAAATTGGTGAAAGACATCCTGGTGGGTTAATTGATCTTTCTGTCGGTACACCATGCGATTCCCCACCACAGGCAGTAGTGAATATGCTGTCAAATTCTAAAACTGAAAGAAGCTACCCGAAGTCCACTGGTTCAGAGGAATATCTCAATGCATGTAAAGCATGGCTGACAAGGAGACTAGACGTCAAATCTGAATATGCCAAGAACATTTCAGGATGTATTGGGACAAAAGAATTTGTCGCTTCTGTCCCAAATGACCTACGACTAAAATCACCAGAAAAAGATACAGTGCTTTATCCAGCGATTAGCTATCCGTCATATGCGATGGGTGCAGAATTAGCAGGATGCCGAGCAGTTCCGGTGCCAGTAAATGATGACTATAAACTTGATTTATCAAAGGTAGATCAAGAAGATGTAAAACGAGCTTTACTTCTATGGATAAACTCACCATGCAATCCGACTGGTGTCTTGGAAGATATTAAATCCTTAGTTGAATGGGGAAGAAACAATGACGTTCCTATTTTCAGCGATGAGTGCTATGTAGAATTTATTTGGGGACAAAAACCATCAACAATCTTGCATCACGGTAACGAAGGGGTAGTCGCAGTCCACTCTTTATCAAAACGTTCAAACTTGGCAGGTATTCGAGCGGGGTTCTATGCCGGAGATACAGATATCGTCCATTGGCTTAGTGAGGTCCGAAAACATAGTGGGAAGATGATCCCAGGCCCTGTCCAAGCTGCAGCAGCACTTGCTTGGGGTGATGATGCACATGTGGATCATCAGAGAGAAATATACAAAAGCAGACTCACCGTGCTTACCGACTTATTCCAGAAGTTAGGTTTTTCAGTGAATGTTCCCCAAGGTGCGTTTTACCTTTGGGCAGAAAAAGGTGGGCTCAACTGCTGGGACATAATCTCTGAACTCGCTACCCAGTTTGGTGTTCTAGTCAGTCCAGGAGACTTTTTTGGATCGAATTGCGCCGAGAATGTCCGCATCGCTGCAGTTCAACCAGAATCAGTGATCACCCTACTCAAGGACAGGGTCAACGCACATTTGCCTTGAAAGAACAAGTACAATATAAGTATGTCTAAAGATAAAACTGAACTAACTGACCTGTTCAAATTGACACATGATCTAGTTTGCATTCCATCAGAAAGCTTCAAAGAAAAAGTAATCGTAGACTTTATCGCCGATAAGTTATCCAAAGCTCCATGGCTAAATATAACTCGAATTGGGGACAATATAGTTGCTAAAACAGTTGAGAAAACAGAGAAAAGACTTCTATTAGGAGGTCATACAGATACGGTTCCAGCACAAGGAAATGATCAAATTAGGCTCTCAGAGAACTCTATTTGGGGAATAGGGTCTGCCGACATGAAGGGCGGAATCGCTATCATGCTATCTCTAGCCCTCAATGTTCCAGATAGCGCTGTGGATATGACATATGTCTTTTATGCCCGCGAGGAAGTGGCACATAAGCACAACGGATTGCTTGAAATAGAAGCTAATCAACCTGAATTACTGAAAGCGGACCTTGCGATCCTAGGTGAACCGACCTCAGGCAATATTGAAGCTGGGTGTCAGGGAACAATGAGATTCACACTTGAACTGAGAGGGGAACGAGCTCATACTGCTCGGCCATGGATGGGTAGGAATGCGATCCACAGGCTATCAGGCGTACTGGCTGTAATATCGGACTATCAAAGCCGAAACCCAGTAATTGAAGGTTGTCAATACAGAGAAGCGCTACAAGTAGTGAAGGTTGAAGGAGGAATAGCAGGAAATGTTGTTCCTGATTCAACTACTTTGACAATTAATCATCGAGTAGCTCCAGATAGAAATCTTGAAACCGCTGAGAAAGAAATTAGATGCCTGCTTGAACCATTCATGGAAGCTGGCGACAAACTCAAAGTAATAGACGCTGCCCCTCCAGCTAGACCTGGACTATCTAACCCAATACTTGCCTCAATGATCGAAACACATCAGCTTGACGTTCAAGCCAAATTAGGATGGACAGACGTGGCTTTCTTCGACCAAAAGGGCATACCAGCAGCTAATTTCGGGCCTGGAGATGCTACTTTGGCGCACACAAGGAACGAACAAATAGAGCGCTCATCAATTGAACGATGTTATTTAGCGCTAAAGCAAATCATCACTGAAGGTGTCTAAAGTTTCCTGAGGACGGAGACGACCTTTCCATAGATCGTTATTTCATTTGCTGTAAAATACATTGGTGACATTGTGGGATTCGCAGGAGTGAGAATGACCTGATCATTTCTTGTACTGAAGCTTTTTACCGTCGCCTCATCATTTGGGATCCCAGCTACTACGACGTCTCCATCATTTGCCGTTGGTTGTTTGGAAGCTACTACGTAGTCGCCATCAAGAATTCCAAGTTCTATCATTGAGTCGCCTCTCACACGAAGCATGAAGAGGTCTCCCTCACCAGTGAAGTCTGAAGGAAGCGGCATGACTTCTTCGATATTCTCAGCGGCTAAGACCCCCGTCCCAGCAGCGACATCCCCGACTACAGGTACGTGGGTAACCGGTCTTCTGTCTATGATCGCTCCTGAGCCAGCATCCCAATGGACTTCAATCGCTCTAGGCTTTGTTGGGTCTCTGCGAATGTAGCCACGGTCTTGGAGGGTGCTCAGATGAGTATGCACCGTGGCAGGGGAATTTAAACCTACTGCTTTACCTATTTCCCTCACAGTTGGTGGGAAGCCATTCTCTTTTATTGTTTGATCGATAAACTCTAGAATTTTCCTCTGGCGGGGGGTTGGTTCAGCGCTAGACATAAAGCTCCTCTANTAATATGCGAATCTAAATTACACAGTTGTAACCGAACATATGTTCGTATATAGTGAACATACGTTCGTAGAACTAATGTTCGCCGAACANTTGTTCGTTGTCAAGTACTTAAAAAAAAATGTCACATCGCTCTGAGAGGATTAGATTATGCAGAACACACTTAACTTCAACCATAAATTACAAGAAAGCTTCAATGACCAACTTGCTTTTAACGTCGATAGCCCTAATTCTGAATATTGTATAGCTACTTCAAGTCGTTCCCCCCAGAGAACACCTAACNTAGTAAGGTCTCNTCAACGTCGCTATGGAATTCGAAGAGCAATAGCAGGAATCGTTCTTTCCATCATTGGCGCTCTTGTTTGGACGGTGTTAGCTCATGTTGCCGGGCTGAATAACGACATAGTCGGAGCGGATATATCTCCCAACGCTCCACAAGAAATTTATGTCGTTCAGTCCGGTGACACTCTCTGGTCTATTGCTATGACGTTCGATACGGATGGGGACCCAAGAGACACCGTAGATCGCCTGGCGGAATTAAACGGAGGAAGCAATCTTTATATCGGGCAACGATTAGTCCTGAGTGACTGATACTACTAATTGAATGAGTCAACGATTAGCGAGATTCATTTGAGCTCATCTGTTCCGAAGATAGCGATAAAAGGTGAAATCATTCACCTCAATCTTTCTCGCCTCTTCCATGTGCCCATGAGGGTAGCTTTTGTCCGTAGTAACCAATTCCCCATTCGTATCATTTGAATGTAAAGGGCTAATGGTGATACATAATTCATCAAAAAGGTCTGCAGTAACTAGTTGCCTATTAATTGAAGGGCCTCCCTCCACTAGGACAATCTCTCCCTTACCTTCAGTCAAAGCATTAATAGCTTTCTTAAAGTCAACCNGATCTTCTCCAGATAAGACAACGTCGTATCTCTTCGAAAGGCTCTCCCTTTTANCTAACGGAGATGATTTAGAAGTGAGCAAGATAGGAGATTGCAGCTCAGATGCGAAAAGAGGAATTTCAGGATCAATNTCTAAACTATTAGTTACAACGACCACCCGAGGTAATTTATCTTTCCCAGAATTCTTACGAAACGCTGCCATTGAGTTGTCTATTTTAGGTGGGTTGTATCTTTCTTCTGAAACTGTCTTGAGCCCTACTAAAATAAAGTCAGCCATACCCCTTAATGTCCTGAACAACTCTCGGTCTTCATCGCCACCAAGTTTGCCTGAGAGGCCATCTAAAGTAGCTAGCCCGTTAGATGAGGCAATCATGTTCAACATAATCCAAGGCTTATTTCCACCATGACTTCTTTTGTCGCCGAGATAAATTTCTCTGAGTTCGCTTATGCTTGCTTTGATAGCTGTATCTCCTCTTCTATCTGTGGAAAAGACATAAGTATTTCCACAAAGAAATCCACATTGAATTCCTATAGTAATCCACAGTCCACTTTAGCTAGATTACATTTCAGTGACGGATCTAAACGCCTATTGGCGGAATGGTGGCAGATTGAAATGCAAAAGACGGCTTTACTTGTTCATTGCTTATCTATTTGCTTGGAAGTCCAAAATGAAAATCACTCAAACAGTACTTCCAACCTGTCTTTGGAGCAGGTCCGTCACAACATTCGCATTATTTAGATTCAAAGAGGACACATAACATGAGAGAAGGCAGAGAGTCACAGTCAATAGGGTTCAGTAGACGCTTAACTAATGGAGAATCAAATCCATTTACTTTAGTTCAATGGGAAAAGCGGGATGTGACCATGACTAACTGGCAAGATGACTCAATTGTATTCGAGCAAAGAGACGTAGAGTTCCCGACTGACTGGTCAATCAATGCAAGTAATATAGTAACTCAGAAATACTTTTGGGGCGCATTAGGCACTGAACAAAGGGAAAAGTCACTAAAGGACCTTTTGAATCGTGTTGTGAAACAGATAACTAATTGGGGTGATGAAGGTGGGTATTTTGCCAGCAATGATGAAAGAGGTGTTTTCGCTGATGAACTGATGTCACTATTGCTGCTCCAAAAGGCATCGTTTAACTCTCCTGTCTGGTTCAATATTGGTGTACCGGATATACCGCAACAAAGCAGCGCTTGTTTCATTCTTTCTGTAGATGACACTATTGACAGCATTCTTAACTGGTATGTCGAAGAAGGGAAAATTTTCAAAGGTGGATCTGGCTCGGGGGCGAATCTCAGCCGAATTCGAGCAAGTTCAGAGGAAATCTCAGGCGGAGGGTCTCCCAGTGGTCCAGTAAGTTTCATGCGAGGCGCCGATGCTAGTGCTGGAACTATCAAATCCGGAGGGACGACGCGTCGCGCCGCAAAGATGGTGATGCTAGATGTAGATCATCCCGATATTGAAGAATTCATATGGGCAAAGGCAACAGAAGAAAAGAAGGCTCGTGCACTCACTGATGCGGGTTTTGATATGGGAATTGATGGCAAAGACCTGTTCTCTTTGCAATATCAGAATGCCAATAATTCTGTTCGCGTAACAGATCAATTCATGGAGGCAGTTCTAAATAACGAAAATTGGGAATTAAAGGCGAGAACTACCGGTGAAGTAATAAAAGTGATCAAGGCTGAAGATTTGTTCAAGCAACTAGCTCAAGCTTCTTGGGAATGCGCCGATCCTGGTATTCAATTTGATACGACTATCAATAGGTGGCATACGACTCCAGTAAGTGGGCGCATCAACGGAAGTAATCCCTGCAGTGAGTACGTCCATTTGGATAACTCGGCGTGTAATTTAAGTTCATTGAATCTATTGAATTTCTTAAACGACGATAACGAGTTTGATGTTGACGGATTTAGGCATGCTGTGAGAATCATGATCACAGCTCAAGAAATACTCGTATCTCCATCTGATTACCCAACAGAAACGATAGGTAATAATGCTCGAAAGTACCGCCAATTGGGTCTGGGTTATACAAATCTAGGCGCCTTATTAATGGCGCTGGGTCTTGCTTACGATTCTGATGATGCAAGGAGTCTGGCAGCAGTCATCACTGCAATAATGACTGGGGAGGCATATAAAACATCTTCTCAAATTGCTGCGAGATTAGGTGCATTTGAAGGGTATGACCTAAACAAAGAGGCAATGTTGTCTGTGCTTAATGCACACAGAGAAGCAATTGCTAAGATTCCTGTCAACGAGGCTGTCCCACCTGCGCTTCGTGCTGCTGCTGTTGAGGTATGGGGTAATGTAATACGATTCGCCGAACAAAGTGGTGTTCGCAACTCTCAAGTTTCCGTTCTGGCTCCAACAGGCACTATCAGTTTCATGATGGATTGCGACACAACAGGAATTGAGCCTGACCTTGGTCTGAAAAAGACGAAGACCTTAGTCGGTGGCGGAACAATGGCGATTGTTAACCAAACGATACTAAGAGCATTAGAGACACTAGGGTACGATTTGATACAGCGAGAAGAGATAATTGACTTTATAGAGAAAACTGGAAGTGTAAAGGAAGCTCCTCATCTCAAGAAAGAGCATTTGAAAGTTTTTGCCTGCTCCATGGGTGATAATTGGATTGAGCCTTTAGGGCACATCAAAATGATGGCCGCTGTTCAGCCATTCCTATCTGGAGCTATTTCTAAAACCGTCAACCTTCCGCACTCTGCTTCAGTAGATGATGTTCAGGATTTATACAAGGAAGCATGGCAGTCTGGAATAAAGGCAGTTGCGATCTATCGAGATAACTGCAAAGTCGCTCAACCCATGACTGTTGATGGTAGCGAAGGAACTTCTCCAGCTAATATCGCAAGGTCTATTGGAGCTAATGTTGCGCTCCCTCAAAGGGAGCGATTGCCCCGTTCTCGTTCAAGCAAAACTTTTGAGTTTCGGGTAGCTGACTGTAAAGGTTTCGTGACTATTGGGGAATACATTGATGGGAGGCCAGGAGAAATCTTCATTCGAGTAAGCAAGCAGGGGAGTACCTTAGCAGGGATAATGGATGCATTCGCAATGGCTGTTAGCCATGGGCTTCAATATGGTGTCCCATTAGATGCTTATGTTTCAGCGTTTGTTGGAATGCGGTTTGAGCCTGCCGGAATTACAGATGATCCCGAATTGCGAATAGCTTCAAGCCTCATTGACTATCTCTTTCGACGGCTAGCAGTAGAGTACCTACCAATTGCGAGACGCAAATCGTTAAATATAGTCACCAGCGATGAGAGAATNCANCCAACTTTGCCGGGTGTGGAAGAGGCAGCAGAAGCATCAGCTCAGCAGGTAGATATTCTTCCAGACCCTCCATCCCAAGAAATTGAAGTTGATACCGAGTTGATCAGCTATGACGCCCCATTCTGCATGCAATGTGGAACAGGTATGCAAAGATCTGGAAGTTGTTTCACATGCCAAAGTTGCGGATCTACTAGTGGTTGCAGCTGATATCCCTTTAGAAAACAGGATACGTATTTGGGTGTGATCTGATGAATGACTCACCACATGTAGACCTTGATCGACTNCACTCTATAAAGGGAATNAAGTGGACTAAGTATGAAAAGGATGTGATACCGGCATTTGTAGCTGATATGGATTTTGAGCCTCCACACTCTGNCTATAGCGCTTTAAAAGAAATGGTGGAGCTTAAAGATTTCGGTTATAAATTTAACCATATTGACCGTCTGATACCAGCTTGGACGAATTGGGTCTTCAGGCGTGATGGCCTTGAACTACCTGAGGATCATTGCGCTGTCTTTACATCTTCGATACATGCACTTGAAGCTGTAATGGTTTTGCACACAAATCCAAATGATGGTGTGGCTTTGTTCTCGCCTGTCTATCATCCTTTTGCCAAGGCGGTGAAAAGTGCCGGGCGTAAGCTAATAGATATCCCACTTCTCGAAGAGGGCTGGACGATTGATTTAGAGAAGTTCAATGAATTAGCTAAATCAAAAATTATTAAAGTTGTTCTATTCTGTCAACCACATAATCCGACTGGGCATCTCTTTTCTAAGACTGAAATTGCAGAGTTTGCTGAAATTGTAATCAAGCACAACTTATTGGTCATTAGTGATGAAATATGGGCCGATCTCATATTTGATAGTAAGTCGCATAAACCTCTAGCGGCGCATGGGCAAGAGGTTCGAGAGCGCATTGTGACGGTAGGGTCTGCAAGCAAGACTTTTAATCTTGCAGGAGCTAGATGCTCCGTGTCACACATCGGAGAAGAATCCATTAGGGAGAAACTTTCAGCATTTCCTGAGCATTACTTTGGTCAACCAAGCTCTTTCGGGGCTGCGGCAACAGTTGCTGCATGGGAATCTGGTGAACCTTGGCTACGAAATACCCTGAAGCAATTACATCANAATAGAGACTTCCTAATTAAAGCTTTTGCCGAGACGAACATAAAGATGGATTCACCTCAAGCTACTTATCTGGCTTGGTTAAATTTTTCTAACACCAATATTTCTGAGGCCCCATCAAAAGTCATCCTTGAGAAAGGNCGAGTCGCTTTAGAACCTGGAAGTAAGTTCGGCCCTCAAAGTCACTCATTTGCGCGCCTTAATTTCGCTACAAGCCCTGAGTTATTGGAATCTATTGTTGAGAGAATACTTGAGGTTGTTGACTAAGAAGGTTCTTCTGGACGCTGTTAGTAGCTCGAATATCGCGCTAAAGTGCAAGGAACACCAAAAGGAGTTTCGATGAGGGCAGCAATCCTAAGAGATGATAGCGGTACTTTAAACATTGAGGACGTCACGATTGATAAACCTGACCGTAATGAGGTGCTGATCAAGACAGTTGCTTCAGGGTTATGTCACAGTGATCTTCACTTCATAGATGGCAGTTGGTCTTTTCTNGCTATGTACCCCATGCTTCTGGGTCATGAGGCTGCAGGGGTCGTTCAAGCTGTAGGTGAGGACGTCGTCGGTATCCAGACCGGTGATCATGTGATTACTTGTCTATCAATGTTCTGCGGCTACTGCGAACGCTGTTTGACGGGGCACAGCTATCTCTGTTCAGAAAGACAACAAGTACAAGGACGCCAACCTGGAAACCAGCCAAGAATTACCGATAATGATGGTGCAGAAGTGAACCAGTTTACGGGTATAGGTTCTTTCGGAGAAGAGATGCTCGTGCATCAAAACGGAGTCGTTAAAATCAGCAATGAAATGCCTCTTGATAGAGCAGCGTTGGTCGGGTGCGGAGTCACAACGGGAGTNGGTGCTGTTTTTCGGAGTGCAGAAGTTAAACCAGGCTCGACCGTCGCGGTCGTTGGCTGTGGAGGGGTTGGAATATCTACTATTCAAGGTGCTCATCTAGCAGGTGCCAGGCAGATAATAGCTGTTGACTTGGAACAACAAAAGCTTGACTGGGCAACACAATTAGGAGCTACCCATACAGTCAATCCTAATGATGGTGATCCCGTAGCTCAGGTCCTCGAACTCACAAGTGGCGGGGTGGACTATAGCTTTGAGGCCATAGGGCTTAAACAAACTGCTGAACAAGCCTACGGTATGATTAGGGCTGGAGGTTTAGCGACNATTATGGGAATGATCCCTCCAGGTGTAAACCTNGAAATACCTGGTGCGGACCTTTTCTTGTCGGCTAAACGCCTTCAGGGTTCAATAATGGGCTCTAATAACTTCAAAGTTGATATGCCGCACTTATGCGAACTATATCTTGGCGGCAGACTTAAACTTGACGAAATGGTATCTCGCACTGTTACCTTGGATGAAATAAACGATGGCTTTACAGCAATGAAAAACGGCGAAGTGGTGCGTGCTGTTATAGATTTCGGAATCTGAGTTGAACATGAGCAGGGCTAAGCGGTGACAGCCTGTCCTACGCTTGAAACAGAACGGCTAATTATGCGGCCATTTCGTGATGATGATCTAAATAGTTATGCTGCGATGATGGATACCCCCGAATTGCGTGAGAGTCTGCGTATCCCTGATAGTAAGGGAAAGACTGAAGCTTGGTTCGAAATGGCTAGGTGGAGCGGTCAGTGGGAACTTCGAGGAACTGGAAACTGGGCTTTAGAAGATAAAGAATCAGGGGCTTTGATAGGAAGAGNGGGTTTGCATAATCCAGAACGCGAAGATTGGCCGGGGGTTGAAGTTGGCTGGGCACTTCATCCAGACAAGTGGGGCTTGGGCTACGCTACCGAAGCCGGAGCAGAGTCTATTAGGTACGCATTCGAAGATTTAGACGAGGATTGTCTCTTCAGTACCATCTTGCCGGATAATCATCGGTCCCAATCTGTTGCTGAAAGACTAGGGTTTGTTTTGGTTGAGACGAAAGTTCTCTCGCACTACCCACACGAACCGCATGGGATCTGGATGATAAAGAGGTGAGCAAATTTAACTTAGGCAAAGATAACTCTGGTTGGTGGGATGAGGCAATCGGCTATGAGGTGTACCTTAGATCTTTTGCTGATAGNAACGCCGATGGAATCGGTGATCTGCAAGGACTAGTATCAAAACTTGACTACCTAGCATGGTTNGGTGTTGATTTAGTCTGGGTATCGCCCTTCTACCCCTCTCCAATGGCAGATTTTGGATATGACGTNAGCGACTATTGTGATGTTGATCCCATATTCGGGACTTTAGAAGATTTTGATTGTCTCGTTGCCGAAGTACACAGACTTGGTATGCGGCTACTGATAGATCTNGTTCCTAATCACTCATCAAGTGAGCACGAGTGGTTTGTTGACTCTAGATCATCTATAGACAGTGATAAGAGGGGTTTCTATCACTGGAGGGACCCGTCACAAAATGGTGGCCCACCTAATAACTGGGTTTCCCACTTTGGGGGTTCAGCATGGACATTTGATGAGCTAACTGAACAATATTATTTGCATCTATTCCTTCCAGAGCAACCAGATCTGAACTGGAACAACCCAAATGTAGTGAAAGAATTTGATAATATTCTCAGATTCTGGCTTGCAAGGGATGTCGATGGGTTTCGAATAGATGTAGCACAAGGCCTTGTGAAAAATATGCTTATGGCTGACAATCCGCTTCGNTTNCCTTTACATGAAGACATGAGTCCNCGGGAGATCTTCGCCTCTTACGATCACCGTTATGATCTTGATCAGTCTGGGAATACTGAAATCTATCAACGTTGGAGAAAATTAGCTGATGAAAATGATGCGTTACTTTTGGGAGAGGTATACCTGCGTGACAATGACCCCAATAAAGTAAGTCGCTATGTTGCATCAAAGGATTCTCTGCATAGAGCTTTCTACTTCGCACCCATGCATGTTCCTTGGTCTCCTCAACCCATGTGGGATACATTCCGTGATGCTCTTGATGCTGCCCCTGAGGATCTCTCTTGGGCGCTGAGTAGTCATGANGACCCTCGAGCACCTACACGTTTCGGAGGAGGGGAAGAGGGCAAACAAAGAGCGCTAGCATATTCAGTCCTTTTATTATTTCTGCCTGGGCTTCCATTTATCTACCAAGGGGATGAGCTCGGTTTGGAAAGCATCATAGTTAAGCCAGAGGATCAAGCTGATCCTGTTGCGCTCAGGAACGAAGATGGTTCTGATGGAAGAGATGGTGCACGGTCCCCGATCCCTTGGCACGTTGGGGAGAATTTCGGTTTTTCCACTGTCAAACCTTGGCTTCCGATGGGCGATCGGTCAGAAGAGGAAACGGTTGATTCACAGAGGTTTGATCAAGGGTCGACGTTATTAAAATATAAGGAATTATTTCAACTTCGGTCAGAGCAGCTAGACCCTAACTCGCCGTTGAAATGGATTACTTCGCGAGACTCTTCGGTTATAGCATTTACGAGAGCCGATATCCTCTGCGCTATTAATGTTGGGGGGCAAAGTGAAAAATTGAAATTAGGGGAAGAAATGTCCGATATCAAGTTTTCGGTAGGGGATGCCGCCTTTAGTGATGGTTTTCTTGAACTTGGATTAGCCTCAGCGGCGATAATAATGTCAGGCATTTAAACTCCTGACTAAATTGATCATTTCAAAAACAGCTGAGGCCGCTGCTGATCCTTTATCTCCCGTTGAGCCGTCGTGGTCAATATAAGANGTATCTGACCGTTGGAGAGCTTGTTCTAAAGTATCAGTTGTAAGGACACCAAATGCTATGGGGATACCGGTGTCAATACTTACCTCACGAACTCCTCTTGCACATTCACCAGCTACAAAATCGAAATGGGGAGTTCCGCCCCGAACTACGGCACCNANCGTGATTATTCCATCTACATTTGCGTTCTTTGCGATGGCACTGCACGCAAACGGGATCTCGAAGGCGCCGGGAACCCAGTAAGTACGTATTGAATCAAAGGCGACGCCCTGAGATTCAAGATAAGATTTNGCACCGTCAATAAGTCTTTCAGTAATTTCTAAATTGAACTTTCCAGCTACGATAGCGATAGATAAAGATTGATCTCGATTGCTTTCAAAGTTTTCGGGTGTCATTTGCTGTCTTCTAAAGTATCGCTTTTGTCCATCAGGTGCCCCATGCGTTCTTCTTTTGTTTTTAGATACCGAACGTTTTCTGGGTTCAGTCCGCTTACGAGCGGCACGCGCTCTACGATTTCCAAATTGTATCCCTGAAGACCACCGTATTTTTTCGGATTGTTGGTTAAGATTCTCATTTTCTGAATTCCGAGATCGGCGATAATTTGAGCGCCAATCCCATACTCTCGAGAATCAGGGGCAAAGCCCAAGGCGACGTTAGCATCGACCGTATCTAATCCCTCGTCTTGAAGGGCGTAGGCCCTCATTTTGTGCCCTAGGCCTATTCCGCGCCCTTCATGGCCGCGCAAGTAGACGATTGCCCCACTACCGTTTTCAGCAACGAGCTTCATGGCTGTATCTAGCTGTGAGCCACAGTCACAACGAAGCGAGCCTAAGACGTCGCCTGTCAAGCATTCAGAGTGAACACGAACTAAAGGCGGTTCATCAGGATTTAAATCTCCATATACAAAAGCTAAGTGCTCAACCTCATCTAATGAACTTCTGTAGACATGGGCCGAGAAGTCGCCATATTTAGTAGGTATCCTCGCCGATGAGAAACGCTCAACGAGCCTTTCGTGGCGATTTCGATATCTGATCATATCTGCAATTGATATTATTGGAATCTTGTGAGTCTTAGAGAATTCAATTAGCTCGGGCAAGCGAGCCATAGTGCCGTCATCTGAAACGATTTCACACAGCACGCCAGCCGGTGACAATCCAGCCATGGTAGCTAAATCAACAGCTGCTTCGGTATGGCCAGCTCTCTTTAGGACGCCACCTGGTCGAGCTCGCAACGGAAAGACATGTCCAGGTCTAGCGAAACCACTTGCAGCGACCTCTGGATCAGCTAACGCTTTGCACGTAAGTGATCTATCGCTTGCTGAAATACCTGTAGTTGTTCCTTCAGCTACATCTACCGAAATTGTGAAAGCTGTTCCCATGGCTTCGGTATTGTTTGCAACCATAAGTGGTAAATGAAGAGCATCCGCTCGTTCATTTGTAATAGCGCAGCACACAACCCCGCTTGTATATTTGACCATGAAAGCCATATCTTCGGCGGTGACTGAATCGGCGGCGATAATCAGGTCTCCTTCATTTTCTCTATCCTCGTCATCAACGACGACTACAAACTTGCCTGCAGCGATTGCGTCTATGGCTTCTCTAATCGTGTTGAGTTCAGACATTTATGGTAGGTTCCTTTTCGGTATAGTTGAGTTGTCGTTCAATATATTTTGCAAGGATGTCAACTTCAATGTTCACTATATCGCCCACCGACTTTTGGTTTAAGTTCGTCTCACTCCAGGTATGAGGAATTATCGCAATGGAAAACTTATCGTTAGAGACATTTGCAACGGTAAGGCTAATTCCGTCAATAGCAATTGACCCCTTCTCGCAAACATAGCGACCCCAGTCATCACCAAGGTTAAATTCGTATCTGTAAGATCCGTCATCTTCATTTGAAATACTGGCTATTTGTGTGGTGCAGTCTATGTGTCCTTGTACTACGTGTCCCCCGAAGCGCCCTTCCGACTTGAGTGGTCGCTCTAAGTTGACTTTGCTTCCGTGTGTAAGGGTTCCTAAGTTAGTTCGGCTCATTGTTTCCGGCACGGCATCTGCAGACCAAGAGGTCTCATCGTATTCAGTTACCGTCAAACAGCATCCATTAACGGCTATAGATGCGCCAATAGAAATATCTTCAATGACGGTTTTTGCATTGAGGGTGATACGCACTCCAGATCCGGAGGGGGTTATCCCGGAAACTATCCCAACTTCTTCAACTATTCCTGTAAACACATTTCTCCTTGTCCATCGGGACGAGCAGGAGTACAGGCATGTTAAAACCTTTGAAATTCCTCTCCCATCCGGACTATAACCGTCGGCTTTGGATTTTCACCAAATCAGTCAATTTGTAAAAGAGACTCGTGGGCTTGGCATTTGGCGCCTTTACCACCGGTTGGGAGTTTCACCCGTTCCCGAGGATTGTATTATGCACAATTGTGCTATTTCTTATTAATGTATACCATTAATATAGGGTATGCAAGTTTCCCTTTGTCAGGATAGTGGTATCAGGAGATGCTGTGAGATATCGCCTACTAAAGAAACTTTGATTTCCCTGATTTGAAAATGCCATTCATCGTCCTCAAAGCGAAAAGTATCTTCATAGGAGCCAGCGATGATGGGTTGAAGAGGTAAATTCTCAAGTTGTTGGAAAACGGTGAAGTAGGAAAAGGTATAAGCAAAATTACTGTCTATGTCTAGAGTGATATTAGTCGTTGCGTGATGAGTTCTGGGTGTTCCACCGTCGTAAAGTCGCGTTGTCTTTTCATATAGTTCTTTAATCGCTTTACTTCCTGAGATTTCAGTAATTTGTTGACTATCTTTGAAGATAATTTTGCCTCGTTTAAATAACTCTCCAATTCCCGCGAAATCACCCGAGTCTATGAGGCGAGCGTATTCGTAGATTAGGTTACTTATGGCTATCTGATCGCTCATATTCGTATATTGTACTTCCTCCAAAGTAGGGTGTCTTTGAGCAGTTACACTAAATTCTAAATACCACGAGAGAATAAAAGTATGTTGATGTCTATACCAAGCCCGAGTTCTGGCTCATTGGATCTAGGGCCGATTACCCTTCGGATGTATGGTTTCATGATCGCTCTTGGAGTAATCGCAGCGGTCTGGCTAATGGGTAAAAGATTTATGAGCAAAGGAATAAACCCAGATCATGCTTCTGGACTAGCTATGTGGATAGTGCCTGCAGGGATTATCGGCGCGCGCGTCTACCATGTAATAACAGATTGGAGACGCTTTGAAGGTAATTGGGATGAAGCCGTCCAAATCTGGAGAGGAGGATTGGGGATTCTTGGTGGCGTCATCTTTGGGTTACTAGCAGCCTTCTTTTATTGTCGAAAACATAACCTAGACATCAAAGAAGTTATGGATGGTGTAGCCCCAGCCTTAGCGCTAGCGCAGTGCATAGGGCGATGGGGAAACTACTTCAACCAAGAACTATTTGGGCGTCCAACAAACTTACCCTGGGGCCTCGAGATTCATCAGCGAAAACGACCAATAGAGTACGTCGCGGAAGAGACATTCCATCCAACATTCCTCTATGAATCATTGTGGAATGCGTTAGTCGTAATCTTGCTAATAAAATTGGGGAAATTAGGAAAGCTTCCCAGCGGCCTACTGATGGTGGCTTACTTTATTTCTTATTCGATTGGTAGATTATGGATTGAGGCATTGCGTATAGACGAAGCTTCTAAACTTTTAGGTTTAAGAATTAACATTTGGGTGTTCACAGTAGTTCTAATAGCAAGCGCAGTCATTCTCTTCGTAGGATCACGGCAAAATATAGACCCCGATCAGCCAGCCGAGCCCAAGAGCACTGGGTGAAGGAACTATCCTTAATCACTGCATCATTACTTTTAATCATGTAACTTCAAAGATGGACCTATGATTCCCGAAAACCCATATGAAGATAGATTTGAAAGGACATTTGCGTTCATCGATTTATCTGGGTTTACTAACTTCACAGATGTCATGGGAGACAAGGCAGCGCTTGCAGAAATAAACACCTTCAGAGCCATAGTCAGGGAAATAGCCTCTAGAAAAGGAATTCGGATTGCCAAATGGCTTGGTGATGGGGCAATGCTTGTAGCCGTCGAACCTGAAACAGCCACAGAGGCGATAATGGAAATGCAAGGGCGAATGGGCGAGATCGACGAGCAACTATCAATGCGGGCGGGTCTCGCATCCGGAGCCGTCCTAATGGTTGATGGCGAAGACCACATCGGAAGAGCCGTTAATTTAGCTGCGCGTCTTTGTTCATTGGCCGACCCTGGTGAAGTGTTCGCTACTAAGGAGATGATGACAGCGCTCATGGTCAACACTCCGTCAGAGTCTGTCGGAATGCGAGATATTGATGGCTTTACCGAATTGGTTGAAGTAGTCCGTTTAGAGATGCCGGACTTTTAGCTATTCAGTTCAAGAAAAGAATATAAGGATAATAAGCTTTTATAACTATGAATATCTACCAGGCAACAAGTAACGGGAGAGTATGAGTAATCAGCAGTGGCTAAACCTTGGTGTAGATGAACAAATCGTCAGTTCGTTAATCAAGCGGGGGATCAAGACACCCTTCCCGATCCAAAGCCTCACCATTCCTGATGCACTTCGAGGAAATGACGTGTGCGGTAAAGCCAAAACAGGTTCAGGAAAAACACTGGCATTTGGTATACCAATGGTACAAAACCTCGATCAATCTTCCGGAAATAACAACCCAAGAGGACTAATCATGGTTCCTACACGTGAACTAGCAACACAAGTTAAGGAAGAACTTGACCCCCTCTTAAACGGAAAATCGATGGCTGCAGTAGCAATCTATGGTGGGGCAAACATAGAAGAGCAAATAAAAGCTATCAAGCGAGGCACTGACATCATTGTTGCAACTCCAGGTCGTATGATTGATCTTTTAGAAAGAGAAGAGATTTCTTTACAATCTCTTGAAATGGTAGTTCTTGACGAAGCTGACAGAATGGCAGACATGGGATTCCTGCCGCAGGTTGAGTGGATTCTTCGCCGTGTTGAGCGAAACCATCAGACCCTTTTGTTCAGTGCAACTTTGGATGGGGTCGTCAATACTCTTATTCAGCGATATCAAAGCAATCCAGTAATGCATGAGGTCGAAGCTAAAGAAATAACAGTTGAAGAGATGACGCACCGGTTTTTGCATGTCCATGAACGAGACAAAGTAAAGGTTGCTGCGGCTATCACTCGCCCAGTTTCCCGAACTCTCATCTTTTCAAATACAAAAGCAGGGTGTGATCGGCTAGTAAAAAAGCTCCTTACAGAAGGAATACGTGCGCAAGCGATACACGGTGACTTAAGGCAAAACATCAGGGAGAAGGCCTTAGCGCGGTTTGCCTCAGGAAAACTCCCCGTATTGGTAGCTACAGACGTAGCAGCACGAGGCATCCACGTTGATGGAGTAGAAGTTGTTATACACTATGATCCACCATCAGATCACAAAACCTACTTACACAGGTCAGGCAGGACGGCGAGAGCAGGAACAGATGGATTAGTCGTCACCTTATCGCTTTGGGATGAAGAATTGATTGTCAAAAGGCTTCAGAAACGTGTAGGCCTTGATATGGAGCTAGTCGAAATGTTTTCAAATGATCCTAGATTGGAAAATTTAGGTAAGTGGACCCCATAGAACATGAAGAATCGTACCGCTAAGTGTCCGAAACCCTAACACGCAAGGGGCAAAGCCACATGGATAGAAAACTCCTAAGCTGGGTCAATGACCGAAATGCGGAAGGAATAAAACCTCTTGAAATAGCTGCTGCAGTTGCCAGAGAGGCAGCGAAACAGAAGGGGTTGCCCCTCGACGGTAATCAACCAGATCTTTTAAATATCGGAACTGTTCACGCACCTAAAGAAACTGAATACACGGCTGACATGATCGGTTCGGTATATGAACAAAGCCTTGATTCATCAGCACGGAGACATGGCGGCGTTCACTATACCCCATATGAAGTTGCGAAAAGACTAGCAAGAATCGCATTAAGCGAATTGCCGTTTGGTCCTATCTGTGATCCATCAGTAGGCGGAGGAGCGTTTCTTCTTGCAGCTGCAGAATATTTATCGGAAAAGGGAGTATCTCCAAAGAAAATAATAGAGGAGTACCTATGGGGCATAGATCTTGATCAAGGAGCAATCGAAGTGTCCAGAGCATCAATTTCAATATGGGGTTCGACAAAGGTATGGATTCCAGTTAACGAACACTTCGCAGTAGCTAACTCATTGCAGAGTGGAATGAGATCCTTTCTCGTTCCACCGAAGAAAGGCTTCATTGCTGTGATCGGAAATCCACCTTTCCAAAACCAACTCCAAGAAACAACAGTTAGGCCAATAGAAGAAACACAGAAATTGCGGGAGAAATGGAATGTTAACGCCGGACCTTACGCGGACACCGCAAGCTATTTTCTTCTTGTGGCGCTATCTATGCTCGGCCCTAAAGGGAAATGCCTCTTAATTCAGCCCCAGTCAATTCTGGCCGCGGTCGATGCAAAACCCATACGAGACAAATTAAATCAAGAGGCTGCTCTCGAAGGTATCTGGATAGGGGGGCCTGATATTTTTGAAGCAGGTGTCAATGTTTGTGCCCCACTACTTTCTAAAGATCTAAGACAATCACCCGCTGATATCTGGACCGGCATTGAAATCACGAAACTACAAAAGCAACTTAACCATGGCGAAAACTGGGCAAGCGCCATGGCTATCGCACAGGGCGTACCAACACCCAAACTAAAAGGAAACCCCCTTGATGAACGAGCATCAGCAACAGCAGGTTTTCGTGATCAATTCTATGGGTTAGCGCCACATGTACGCGAATTCAAAGCCGGCATGGAATCTGTGGCTCCTTTAATTACCGTTGGGATGATTGATCCTCTTAGAAATAGGTGGGGGTCTGATGAATTCAGATACGCAGGAAGAACATGGCTTAAGCCAGTTGTTAATTTAACCTCATTATTTGCAGATGATAAAGAATTATACGACTGGGTACAAGATCGTCTGAAGCCAAAGATCCTACTGGCAACTCAAACAAAAGTACTCGAAGTGCTTCCTGACCCGGAAGGCCAGCTAATCCCTTCCACACCGACTATCAGTATTGAATGTGACCTTGAAGAGATTTGGAAAATCACGTCAGTGTTGAGTTCAGCAGCGATCAGCGCTTTTGCATTCTCAAAAGTTGCAGGCTCTGCATTATCCTCCGACACCATAAAATTATCTGCGAAGCAAGTAAATGCACTTCCGCTCCCTCCCGTTTCAAACTATTGGGAGCAAGCATCCCAATACGCTCGAGACGCCTTCAGTTCAAAATTGGAAGATGTGAAAAGAAATAAAATGAAAGAGATGTCACACAAAATAAGCCTTGCGTACGATTGCGATGACAATCTATTGGAAGAGTGGTGGTTCAAACGCTTGCCTAAGTGGAGATAGCTTCACTTAAAAACGTTGGTGTTTTGGGAATTAGCTGATTCACTAAATAGAACATTAAGAGAAGTTTGTGCATGCAAACTCAGCAACCTGGGATAGGCACCCAAGGTGCTAACAGCCTAACGACTGTGATGAGGCCTTAGACAAGGCAATGAAGTGTCTTAGTGGAATTGAGTAACATTAAAACCTTACGAGGAGAAAAATGGCGCCAGCCAAACGGAAACAAAGGGAAAAGCACAATTTAGATGTAATTCAAGGCGGAAATGGCGCAATAGAGGCTGCCCTCGCTGAAATACCGCATCACCCTAAAAGTTTCTCGCGAGACCTTCCAGTATCAGGAGCATGGTTACCGGGGGACCCAGTGGGCCATCGAAAATTCATAAATGTGACAGATGGCCGACCTTTCGCACTTGAGGCAGGTGGCGTACTTACAGAGGTAATCCAAGCATATGAAACATGGGGAAAACTCAATTCAGATTCAACAAATGCTGTACTCATCTGCCATGCCCTAACGGGCGACTCCCATGTCTCCGGAGACAGCAGTGCATCGCACCCAACCAAAGGATGGTGGGACGATATTGTTGGTCCCGGGAAAGCAATAGATACCGATGATTTTTTTGTTGTGTGCATAAATGTTTTAGGCGGTTGCCAAGGTAGCACTGGTCCATCTTCAATAAACCCTGTTAACAACAGACCGTATGGAAGCGTATTCCCCAATATCACAATCCGGGACATAGTGAGAGCCCAAGCAAAAGTTGCTGATTACCTTGGAATCAACAAATGGCATGCCATTATTGGTGGATCAATGGGTGGTATGCAGGTCCTTGAATGGGGAGCAATGTTTCCAGAGCGAGCACCCAGAATTGCTCCTGTGTCGACTTCACTTGCAGCTAGCGCTCAACAGATCGCATGGAGCGCTGTCGGGAGAGCAGCTATAGCGCTTGACCCCAGATGGCGAGACGGGAACTACTATGAATCAGATCCTGGAGACGGACCACATGCAGGATTAGCAACTGCGCGCGCGATCGCTCAAATCCATTATCGAAGCGACGCAAGTTTTCAATCACGCTTTGGTCGCGACTTAGTCGATAAGGAATCTCTGTTTGGCCTATGGGATAGATTCGAAGTTGAGTCTTATCTTGATTATCACGGCGAGAAGTTAATACGAAGATTTGATGCTAACTCCTATCTTGTTCTGAATCGCGCAATGGATACTCATGATTTAGCCAGAGGAAGAGGTTCATTAGAGAATGCAGTAAAAAGAATAAAGGCCAAAGTCGTAACCGCTAGCATTTCAACAGATATCCTTTACCCACCTCACCAACAACAAGAGATCCAAAAAGTTATTCAATCGGTTGGCGGAAGTTGTAGCTACGAAGAGATAGAAGACCCAAACGGGCATGATGGGTTTCTTCTCGCAACTGCAGAGATAGGCGCTATCTTTTCACAACTTCTAGAGGACTAGTAAATCATCTCATGGTGATTAGGCGGTAACAATGCCTGAAGGAATCGAAGTCGAATACTACAGGCAAACAGCGCTAA
>PATO01000019.1 GCA_002712415.1 Actinomycetota bacterium
GTTTTTGAGACGTTTTGCATCTCTCGCTCTATCTGTAATTCCTAAAATGGTTTTGCGCATCCGAATAGTTTCAGGTGTGACTTCGATACATTCATCGGCCGCGATGAATTCAAGTGCTTGCTCTAAAGAAAGAATTCGTGGCGGGGTTAAACGGACAGTATCATCTGAAGCTGCGGCGCGGACATTAGTCATTTTTTTCTCCTTGGTGATATTCACGTTCATGTCTTCAAGTCTCGAGTTCTCTCCGACAATCATCCCTTCGTAGACGTCTGTCCCTGGAGATATCAGAAGAGATGTACGTTCTTGAAGAGGGGCAATCGCATATGTTGTAGCTACCCCCGAACGATCAGAAATGACACTTCCAGTCATTCTTGTTCGCAAGTCACCCATCCATGGCTCATAATTTTCAAATACATGATGTAATAATCCAGTACCACGAGTTTCGGTAAGGAATTCAGTTCTGAAACCAATCAATGCTCTAGCGGCAACGATGTATTCAAGGCGAACCCACCCACTTGCATTATTTGTCATTGATTCCAACCGGCCTTTACGACTCCCAAGCAGCTGTGTAACTGGTCCAACATATTCTTCAGGTATATCAATTGTGAGATACTCGGTTGGCTCGTGCAGTTTCCCATCTATCTCTTTCGTGACAACCTCGGGCTTTCCTACAGTCAGTTCAAAACCTTCTCTGCGCATCATTTCTACCAAGATAGCTAACTGTAATTCTCCTCTTCCTTGTACTTCCCACGTATCAGGTTTTTCCGTGGAGAACATTCGAATAGAAACGTTCCCGATGAGTTCCTTCTCNAACCGTGNTTTCACAAGNCGGGCNGTNAGNTTATNNCCTTCNTTCCCAGCTAAAGGCGATGAATTCGTTCCTATNGTCACCGAAAGAGTNGGNTCATCAACCGTGATAACNGGAAGAGGCTTGGGNTCATCAGGNTCAGACAGCGTTTCACCNATNGTAATATCTTCAATCCCNGAAATTGCGACCACCTCTCCAGCACCTGCCGTATCAACTTCAACCCGCTCCAAGTACTCGGTAACGTATAGGTTTGCTATTTGCGCATTAACGATCTCACCATCNGTTTTGCACCATGAAACCCTCGCACCTTTCGTAATCGTTCCATGCATAATTCTGCACAACGCGATTCGACCCACATACGGAGACGCATCAAGGTTCGTCACCCANGCTTGAAGTGGATGNTCGGGATCATGCATAGGAGGTGGAATCGTGTCAACGAGGGTGTCAAACAACGGAAGAAGATTTTCACCAGGCTGNTCNAGATCAGTAGTCGCAATCCCTTTNCGCGCATCTGTGTAAATAATTGGNAAATCTATTTGATCGTCAGAGGCATCCAAGTCAATAAATAATTCATACACCTCATCTATCACCTCAGCACACCGTGCGTCTGGGCGATCAATTTTATTAATGACCAACACCACCGGAAGGTTCTGCGACANNGCTTTCCGAAGAACGAAACGTGTCTGTGGNAAAGGACCCTCACTTGAATCCACTAAGAGAAGAACGCCATCAACCATTTTCANNGCACGTTCAACTTCNCCGCCAAAATCGGCATGGCCNGGTGTATCNAGGATATTGATTTTTGTTTCACCATATTGAATNGCNGCGTTTTTCGCCAGAATCGTAATCCCACGTTCTCGTTCNATATCCATCGAGTCCATGACCCGATCTTGNGTTTCCTTNTANTCGCTAAANGCGCCAGATTGTTGCAACATTCCGTCAATCAATGTTGTTTTCCCATGATCAACNTGGGCGATNATCGCGACATTCCGGATTGTTTTCTGTGGTTGCATGACCGGACCACAGTACAAGAGTTCAGTACCTTTTCCTCAGATACATGAAGATATAAACTCGGAGTAATTTAATTNNTGCAATNAATTTGAATNGGACTANACATGCAAATAGCCATACCAATATTTGATCAACTCACCGCNCTAGACTGCGTCGGCCCGTATGAGGTNNTGCAACGTTTGCCAGGGGCCACCGTTGCATTTNTNGGGAAGGAAAAGGGAAATGTACGNACCGATAACGGTTTCTTGGGNTTANCTGTAGATTACACATTTGATGAAATNTCGTCACCCNATGTGATCCTTGTGCCAGGAGGAGTTGGNACGCGAGCCTTTCTTGATGGGAACGATCATGAGATTATTACATGGCTCAAAAACGCCCACTCNACATCACAATACACAACTTCCGTGTGCACAGGGTCACTTGTACTCGCNGCCGCAGGTTTACTCACCGATCTNACTGCGACAACACACTGGTCAGCNTACGACACNTTGAAGGAACTGGGGTCTTTGCCAGTNGCGGANCGCGTAGTNGAACATCTTGATCAACGAATCATAACTGCAGCGGGTGTATCAGCAGGNATAGACATGGCACTACGTCTGTCTCAATTNCTNGTNGATACTGAAGCGGCGAAAGCCATGCANCTTATGATNGAATATGANCCTCAACCCCCTTTNAATGCGGGAACAGTCTCTGCAGCCGGCGAACAAGTCATGGAACGCCTCATTCAATACGCAGAGCATAAACAATAGAGATACGCCTCTGTATTTGCTTGCAGAAATTCTGTCGTAGAATACAAAGGTGGTAGCAAAACTCACTCANCTCGCTCTTCCATGCCATGACGTTGANAAAACAATTCAATGGTACGAACGCTTNACCCCNTTGAANGTAATNCACCAGCGAGAAGACAANGGNGCCAAAGTTGCNTGGATACAAGCAGACNANAAAAGNATNTTNCTNGTGTTNCTTCAATCACCTGACTNNAAGNAACCAANACCNATACTGTCNCCATTNGCTCATCTAGGAATCGAAATGGANTCTGAAGAAGANGTNAATGNAATNGCTGAAGAAGGAAGANNNCANGNNTGTTTGNNATGGGAACCNAGACAAGAACCCGACCCCGTCGGCTATGTCTGTGCCTTNNGTGACCCTGATGGCAATCTCGTAGAATACTCTTATGGGCAAAGCATTAAATAAACTGCCTTGCATATGAAACAGCTCTAGTTTACTAGTAAGCGTGGCGTTTGCTCATTTGATTGAAAGCAACTGCAATCAGTATTCCTGCAATGACTCCCACTCCACCACTTAAAGCAATAATGACATCTCCATTAATAGCATCATCAATTGAATCCCCGTCGCTGACTATTGATCCGAAGATAGCGAAAGCAACTGAAGCCCACCAGAAAATAAAGCCAGCAAGCCAGAACTTGTTTCGCCCGCCTCCGACTTCTTCGTTATCGGTGGCATTTTTCCAAGCATCACTAATGATCTGATATGGAACGAAGAAGAACATAACTGGCGTGAACCATCCACCGATCGCCCAACCACGACTCCACCGCCCTGAACGACCTCTAGATTCGATGTTTACTGTCGCTCGCCAAGCCCAGATAATAAGCAATACAAGTGACGGAATAGCAATAAGGAATTCAATAGCGCTAGCACCCCCAACAAATGCATCAGCATCCTCTCCATCACTCCAACTGACGAACTTTCCATTCTTTATATCAGTCAATACTGAAGCTCTATAAGCGAAAGCAATGAGGGTTATCAGTCCTGCCACGGCTGAAAGTCCAGACAAAATTGAAACGGCCTTACCCAAACCAAGAAGATTATAGGATTTATCATTACTGCTCTCTGAGGGAATTAACAAGGCTTTTTGTTTCTCGTACTCTTCCTCAGTGATTAAAGAATCAGCGCGTAATTCATCTAACTTTCTAAGTTCCTCCATCCATTCAGCCATATATAACCCCCTACAGTATTTGTAGCACTCAACTCGCAACTTCTATGAACATATAAACAGGTCTTTTGAAATACCTCAAATATGACTAGTTCCATCTCTAGAATCTCTCTAGGATCAAAACCTCATGATTTAAGGTTTCGGCCATGGTGAAATCAGAAATTATTTTCTAATTGCGCAGGATGCCTTCGCTTAAAGGTAGAAAAGCATTTTAGCTAGCACTATGCGTGTCTTTTGCTCATTTGATTAAATGCTATCGCCATCACGATTCCATATATAGGATGGCAATTTATCGGCCAAGTAACTCTGGTACATACCACCCGCACCATGTTGTATCGAATTCTTCTGTGTTACCGCATGTAGCGGCGTGTTGGAAGTAATTATCTTCTTCAGTTCCCCATGAAGCGAAATACAGCAGATCGCATGAGTCCCCATTGCCTTGAGAGCATTCATCATAAAGTGTGTCAAGGTTCGGGTCCTCTCCATAACTTATCGGAAAGGAGGTTTCGAAATATTCGACACAATCGACTTCAATTTCAACTTGATCACCGCATGTTGCTCCAAAGTTCGTGTATTCACCACCTACGGGTAAATACAGCTCAAGGTAATATAAGTTGTCACACGCCCAGTAGGTCTCATCAGCACATAGATCCCAAAGATAGTCACCTATAGTATTTGTGCCGTAAGCGAACCCATCACAGTTCTCTGTAATAACGGTCCCATCTTGTATAGAACGTTCAATAAATGCTCCTAGGTGGCTATAGGTAAAGCTTTCTCCTAGAAGTTGAGCTCCGCCTTCTTGAGTCTCCTGAGTTACTACACCGACGACTTGCCCAGTTTCAGAAATAAGCGGTCCTCCACTTGATCCGTAATCACTGGCTTCATCCGAAACGATTCCAATGCGGCTGGACCCTTCGCGAAGAAATGAGATAATTGATCCTGAGCTAACAGAGAATTGATAGTACGGGGCGGGGTAACCCAAGCTAACTACTTGTTCTCCTTCTCGTAACTCATTTGGGTCAGCCCATTCAAGCCATAAATCAACAGGTTCTGAAATCTGCACCACTGCAACATCCAATCCCCGATCTTTCCCAATAACGACACCTTCTAAGGTGTCTCCATTTCTTGAAATCAGAGTTGGTGTCATATCAGGACCTATTACATGCTCATTCGTAATGAATATGTTCGGGGTAACAGCAAATGACGACCCCCCCGATTCTGTTCCGCATGCGTTCGTGGCTACTTCCCACACTGCATCTCCGAGTTGCTCTCCGATATCAGCTGGAGATAGTAAAACAGGTTCCTCTCCTATTTCTCCAACAGGTCCTTCTTCAATTGCTGTGCCTGCATCTTCAGAATTTGATGAAGCAATATCCAGTTTGTTATTGGAGTTGCTGCACCCATTTAGTGGGATAAGAAGTAGAAGAAAAGAGAATATAGAAATAGTAGTTTTATACTCCACGTTAATATTTTAGTGCAGAAGACCTTCTCATGGAGCCTAATAGCTGTCCTATTGGCAGGTCTTAAACTATTAACCTTCGTCTGCTTGGGCGTAGGGGCTTTCGAGCACACTCTCATGACCATCAGTAATTGGTTGGTCAATGCGTTGACCGTTATTGCCACCTGGCCCAAATGAATTTATAACATCGCGTAGATCAGTTCGTTCGGGTATCTCTGGGAGTTGTTGTGGCTCACCGGGCATCCTGGCGATGTGTAGTGTTTGTGTGGGGAAAGCGAACTCGACTTGCAACGATTCGGCGAGTCGCATGATATCGAGATTAAGGACGTGTCTGGTGCGTAATTCTTGGTTCCAATCTTCAGCATCAATGAAGCAGTAGACCAGGATGTCGAGGCTGGTGGGACCAAATCCATGGAATTCAACGATGTAATAGTCCTGCCGCATACCTGGGTTGGCTTGGATGATGGCGCGGATCCCCTCAACGAATGCCTGCAACTGATCAGGCTTCGTGTGGTACGCAACTCCTAGCGTGGTTTTGTATCGGCGCCAGCGTCGCTTACCCATATTATCAATCCCGCTATCCATTAGGTTCCCGTTAGGAACGCTGATGAGCGAGTTGTAGAAGGTTCGAACGCGAGTTGAGCGGAAACCCACCGCCTCCACAGTTCCTTCAACACCATCCACAACGACCCAATCCCCAACTTCGAATGGCTTGTCAGCGAAGATTGTGACTCCGCCGAGCAAGTTACGAACCGTGTCTTGCGCGGCTAATGCAATTGCTAGACCTCCTAGACCTAAGCCGGCGATCAAGGATGAAACATTGATATCAAGGTTTTGTAAAACGAATAGAATTCCAACGAATGTAACGAACAGTCGAACTGATGTGCGAAATAGTGGCACAAGGCTGTCATCAAGCTTTGACTCGGTTTCGCTGGCTCGCCTAGCCAATACATCCATTACAATGTCAATAGCGCGATAGGCCACCATCAGTGTCCCTACCGCAGCGATCAGAGTCGTAGCCTGATCAACAACATTTTCAACCTCTGTATCAAAATCAAGTATTGGGAATCCGAGAAGCAAAGTGATTCCAACGGTGAGTAATAGTATGCCTCGGTTCAAGCGGCGTCTCTCAGCATCCCAAAATGTCAAGTCGCTACCGGCGTATCGACGTCGGACGAACATATCAATCAGTTTCAAAAGAGCGAAATGCACTACGGTTATGATGATTGCGAGTAATCCGAAACCTATGTACTGCTCAATTTCTATCCCAAGGTATTCGTCAGTGAACCAGGTTGGCGCAGCTACGATCATGTTCCCAAAATAGCGATCCGGAGCAGTAAGAGTGTTGATATCGGCATTATTCCGGATAATAACCATTACGAACAGGGTTTACGCCCCATAGGTCTTAACCCAGAACCTTATTAATGAAATCTAATTAGGCTTGGGTTGTAATCGCTTGGTGCTTCAAAGCCAAGCAGGTTCAATGTTGTTGAGGCTATGTGACTAAGGCCAGCGTCATCTGATGGCACGAGATCGTATGTCTCACGGTTTTGGGGGTCATGAATAACAAATGGTACTGGGGCAAGGGTGTGTGAGGTCATAGGAATACGCTCACCTGTATCTGATTCCGTAAACATTTGGTCGGCATTTCCATGGTCAGACGTGTATATGAGAACTCCATCTAATTCTTGAATTACGTCGATAAGTTGTTGCACGCAATGATCGACTGTTTCCATTGCTGCTATTGCTGCGTTTAGGTTTCCTGTGTGCCCGACCATGTCTCCATTTGCGAAGTTGATTCTTCCGTATCGGTACTCTCCCGAACGAAGTAATGCAATCGTAGCGTCGGTGATTTCTTGTGCTTTCATTGCTGGGGCTTCATCAAAAGCAACGTTATCTGAAGGTATCTCAATGTATTTTTCTAGCGCATCGTTGATGTATCCGCTTTTGTTTCCATTCCAAAAGTAGGTTACATGACCAAATTTTTGTGTTTCGCTTACAGCAAATGAACGGATTCCACTGTCTGAGAGGTACTCACCCATGGTTCGATCAATGACTGGGGGGTCAACAAGATACTGTTTTGGTACAAGAAGGTCACCGTCGTATTGAAGCATGCCAGCAAAGAAAACGTTGGGGGCATTGCCTCTATCAAACTTATCAAACTCGGCATCTTCGAATGCTTGAGATATTTCAATGGCTCGGTCTCCGCGAAAATTGAAAAGAATAACTGCATCACCATCGCTTATCGTTCCTACTGATTCTCCTTCCATGTCTGTAATAGTGAATGGTTCAAGGTATTGATCACCGTCATCGCTTTCGCTGTAAAGGGTTTCAATTGCTTCATTTGCTGAGCTGAACGGTCTTCCAATTCCATGGGTGTGGCAGTTATACCCTTGCTGCACCATGTCCCAGTCAGCTTCGTAGCGGTCCATTGTAATGGTCATTCTCCCACCACCGGAACCAATCCGGATATCAACATCATGTGATTCATTGAGTTCAGCAATTGCCATTTCCGTTTGTTGAATGTATTTGAGCGCTGATCGAGGCGGAGTATCTCGCCCATCAAGGAGAAGATGTAATCGGATACGAGTCACCCCATCACTGACTGCTCGTTCAATGAGTTGATGGAGATGGTTGATATGGCTGTGAACATTCCCGTCAGAATGAAGCCCTATGAAATGCAATGTACCTGAGCGCCCATGGCTGATAGCTTCCCCCCATACATCAGTGCCAAAGATAGAACCTGATTTCAACGCTTTGTTTACGAGTTTTGCTCCTTGCGCAAATATACGCCCCGCCCCAATGGCGTTGTGCCCTACCTCACTATTACCCATATCATCATCGGTTGGAAGCCCGACGGCTGTTCCATGGGCTGCTAATTGCGTGGACAGATCTGAAGCGAGAAGCGCATCAAGAGTAGGTGTGGATGCCTGTGTAACTGCGTTATGTGGTGCATCGGGAGCAATTCCTACACCGTCGGCGACAACTACGAGAACCGGACCTGAACGACCCTGAAATACTGGGTGAGGGTCCAATGAAAGCGTCATATACACATCCTAGATGAACTTATTATCGAAGACGTATTGTTCCAGTTCCCGCACGAGTCTCACCAATGACCATCGCCGCAACTCCACGCTCATTCAGTTCCGCACATGCATCACTAGATCTATCTTTATCTACTCCAAATATAAGACCGCCAGATGTCTGCGCATCTGCCAATAATAACAAATCCGTTTCGCCATATGTACCAGCGTCTATCTGGTCTTTGACCCATGCAAGGTTACGTCGTGTTCCTCCAGGTATTACTCCATCTTCCGCATAGAGTTTTGCACCTGGAAGGAACGCAATATTGCCAACATCTAGCAGAGCTTCAACATTAGATATCAAAGCCATTTTCCCAAGGTGACCGAGCAACCCAAATCCAGTAATATCGGTCGCTCCGGAGGCACCCGCTGATACTGCGACCTGTGAAGCAATATCATTGAGTTGGATCATTGATGCAACAGCAGCACTGATAATTTCTTTCCCTGCGATACCTGCTTTAATAGCGGTCGTAATTACTCCGACCCCTAGGGGCTTCGTCAAAATAAGGTCCTGACNAGGTTGCAAACCTGCATTCGTTAACATTTTGTTTGAAGTAACCTNACCCGTTACCGCCATACCGTATTTTGGTTCAGGGTCAGAAATGGTGTGACCACCGATGATCGCCATACCAGCCTGCTCTGCGATTTCTAAACCACCCGCTAGTACTTCTGACAACATGGANGATGGAAGNTCGTCATTGTTCCATCCAACTAAGTTCAACCCAAACAATGGTTTGCCACCCATGGCGTATACATCAGACAAACTATTTGCAGCAGCTATCTGACCCCACGTTCGCGCGTCATTCACTAATGGGGTGATGAAATCAACAGTGGAAATTAGGGCGCGACCGTCTCCGAGGTCCCAGACTCCGGCATCGTCGCCAGTATCTAACCCCACCAAAACATTCGGATTGTCGCTAGTATTTAGAGCGCCCACAACGTGAGCTAATTCACTCGGATCGAGCTTGCAGCCTCAACCGGCTCCATGACTGAACTGTGTAAGCCAAACAGTTTCATCTTCACTCATGACGCTCCTTTCTCTCAACCTCAAGGCTAGTTCGCAACACAGTGCTCCCATGTGTTATTCGTCTGTCTTTTGAGGAAACGAAAAAGAAGGGTGTGACGCGGTTGAGAACCATCAATACTTTGATAAGACTTACATATGGCCCTCAGAACCTTAAAAGCCCTTACATCGCTCCTGATCGCAGTGTTTCTGACCTCTACTGCATGCGGCGGAAACGAAACCACCGAACCAAAAAACACTGAAAACGAACCTGCAGAAACCGCAGCACCTGAAACCCCTGACCTAACGCTTCCTGCAGAAGCCGTGTTCGCAGCACAAGTAGCGCAATCATTATTAGGGGAGCCGTTAACAGACAACGATCAGAACTGTATCTTCACCGCAGCCACTGACAATGATGCATTCGCTGAAGCCATCGCAGCTGTTCTTGACCCAAATGCAGCACTCACTCCCACGTATTTCAAAAGCCTCATCACCAGTGTTCGCGACTGTGTCGGGCAACAACGCATGAGCAACGCAATAGCGCTCGGACTTTCCCTCAATGAAGAAAACCCAGAGCTCAGCGAATGCCTCAATGAAACTTTTGTTAACGACCCCTCTGAAGACGCGTTCCTCGGGATGGCCTCAATTACTGCTGGAATTGCAGTACCGCCAGACGTCGCACCACAAACAATAGAAACCCTAAACAGCTGCGTCTCAATTGATGTGATCGCAAATCAACTTGCGTTGCAGTACGAGCAATTACAGTCCTTCCAAAGAGCTGTTGATCAGGAATGCTTGGTTGATGAACTCAGTGCGTATCCTGGCATCATAAATTTTTGGGAGGCTGCGTTCGTTACACAAAACGTGCAACAACTTGAAGGAATTTCACAGCTTGTTCAACTCTGTGAAGAACCCTTATTCGCCGACCTCTTGCAGCAAATTCCTGATAGTTTCGTTCCATGGTCAGGGGAACGAACACTCGCAGGAGTATCCCCATTGCTCAGAAACAACCTATACCTATCCCCACCCCCAAACGCTCTTGATG
This sequence comes from Actinomycetota bacterium, assembly GCA_002712415.1. GTDB lineage: Bacteria > Actinomycetota > Acidimicrobiia > Acidimicrobiales > UBA8592 > UBA8592. Next base: position 10,364 of record PATO01000019.1, read on the forward strand.
ATGACGCACAGTACGAAGCAACGATAGTGACCAGTGATGGGTCTATGACGTTTGAACTTTACGCCAACGAGGCACCACTTGCAGTAAATAACTTCGTAAGTCTTGCACTTGATGGCTTTTACGATGGACTCACCTTTCACCGCGTACTTGAAGGCTTCATGGCACAAGGCGGAGACCCAACTGGGATAGGAACCGGAAGCCCTGGATACCGATTTGAGGATGAAGTCGACCCAAACCTCATATTTGACTCCCGTGGGATTCTTGCGATGGCGAACTCAGGCCCTGACACAAATGGAAGCCAGTTCTTTATAACCCTTGTTCCGACACCACACCTTGATGGAAACTACACGATATTTGGAAAACTCATTGACGGAGATACCGTGTTGTCCGCTATCGACCTGAGAGATCCCGCAAACCCAGATAGTCGAGGGCAAAAAATTCTAGAAATTCTAATACAGGAACAGTAATAAAGCCCCTGATTCAGCCCGAGACTTGCTCAAGTCTAGTTATCACTTAAAATCCCTGTATGAACGATTCTACGCTCGTCCTCTGTGGGGCATACTCTTCCCCTTACAGTATGAAAATGCGGGCAGTACTCCGGTACCGTCACATACCTCACCGATGGGTTTTACGGAACTCTAAATGGGATGATCTTCCAACCCCGCCTGTTCCGGTGATTCCAGTTTTAGCCTGGCCTGACGGGCAAGGAGGATATAGCGATGTGATGGTTGACTCCTCACCGCAAATAACGCAACTAGAAACTGAATACACACAAAGAAGCATTATTCCCAACGACCAGGCATTAGCGTTTATCGATTTCCTTCTAGAAGACTTCGCTGACGAGTGGATAACAAAAATCATGTATCACTACCGTTGGGCCTACGAACCCGATATTGAAAAAGCAGGTCAACTTCTTCCACTTGACCAGAATCTCCAATTACCTGAAGCCATACACACCAAAGCTCATGATTTCATTATTGAACGACAAATAGGTAGACGAGCCATGGTCGGATCAACCGACAGCAATACACATATTTTAGAGAATTCATATAAGAACACGCTCGACATATTAGAACAGCATTTTCAATCACAAGATTTTCTTTTCGGAGAGCGACCAGCAAGAACTGACTTTGCTCTTTACGGTCAGTTGAAACCGTTGTTATGGCAGGATCCAACACCGATGGCTATCGCAGTTGAACGGGCACCAAGGGTAATGAACTGGATTCAACGCGTTGATGACCTGTCTTGGTGGGAAGTGAACGGAGATGAAGGGTGGACCGCAATGGAATCATGTGCAGAAACAGTGATCCAACTATTAGAGGAGGCAGGGCGCACCTATACTCCGTTTATCATTGCAAATAATGAAGCACTCCAATCTGGATCCGGTGAAATGATATGTGACATCAACGGATCTGAATACCGACAAGCCCCATTCAAATACCAAGGAAAATGTTTACAATGGCTCCGCGAAGCATACAACAATCTTTCACCAACTGATCAAACACGAGTTCAGGAATACCTCACTGGGACTGGCTGCGAAAACCTGTTCAAGTAACACCAGCAGGGACTTTCACACGCTTCAACTATATTTTTGATCGCTGAGTGCGGTAATCTTTTAACGTGGTTGGATCAATACTCGGAAATCGTGTCCCAAGAACAGAAGATATACACCTCCTCACAGATGGTGGAACATACGTATACGACCTTGAACTCGAGAACGTCGCCTACGCTTATTTTGTTCGCTCAACCGTTGCCCATGCCCGAATCACAGAAGTAAACATTGATGACGCACGAGACGCCCCCGGTGTAATCGGGGTTCTTACAGCAGATGAACTTGGAATAGGTCAGATCAACCCGGGACTCCAAATGGTAAGTGCTACTTTTGCGCGGACCCCACTCGCTACCGACACTGTCCGATATGTAGGAGACCCAGTCGTTGTGATCGTCGCTGAAACATTCGAACAAGCAGTCGACGCAGCAGAACTTGTTTACATTGATTACGACTACCTCCCCACCATCGTTGACCCAGAAGAGGCCCTTGACGAAAACACTGAACCAATTTTTCCTGCACAAGGAAACAATGTCGCCTTCACGCTTGCAGACCCAGCAGAAGACGTGCTCGCAGACGCAACGCATGTTGTTCGAGGGCGATATGTGAACCAACGAGTCGCTGGGGCTCCGCTCGAACCAAATTCCGCAGCAGCAATTTGTGGCGATGATGGGCGTTTAACCTTTTATTGTGCGACACAAATGCCGCACGGCCTAAAAGATAAACTCGCTGACGCGTTACAACGTGATGCAGAAACGATTCGTGTAATAGCTCCTGATGTAGGTGGAGGTTTCGGAGCGAAGGCAGGAATGTACGCCGAATTTCCCGTGCTGGCGAAGCTCGCAGAGCGATTTAACAGGCCAGTGACGTGGACCGAAACCCGTAGTGAAGACATGCTTGCACTCGCTCATTCAAGAGCACAAGTCCAATACTGCGAAACAGGTTTTGATAATGATGGCAAACTCACCGGTATGCGAGTCCGACTTGTCGGGGATGCAGGAGCCTACCCGGGCATGGGGGCGCTCCTTCCAACGTTGACCAAATTCATGGCTAACGGAACATACAATCTTCCCAAACTGCGTTTTGACATCGCTGTGGGTATTACGAATACCACACCAACAGGGGCATATCGAGGAGCAGGTAGGCCTGAAGCGACAGCACTTTTTGAACGGGCTATAGATCAAGCAGCCTTAGAGCTAGGTATCGATCCATTGGAGATCCGAAGAAAAAATTTCTTAAACCCTGACCAATTCCCTTTTGACACATTGACAGGTTGGACATACGACTCCGGCGATTACCTCCAATCTCTGGAAAAAGCAGCGGAAATCATTGATTATGACAATCTTCGTGAAGAGCAGAAAAGGCGAAGAGAACAAGGGGATAATACTGTCATTGGAATCGGAATCGCATCTTACGTTGAAGTAACCAGTCCAGGTGGCGGATCCGAATACGCATCAGTCGAAATTCACAGCGACGGCTCAGCGACAATGAAAGCTGGAACATCAGCACATGGGCAAGGACACCAAACAAGTTTCGCAATGATCGTGTCAGAATTTACCGGAATCCCAGTTGACAAGATCACACTTGTGCAATCCGATACAGACATTGTTCCTCGGGGTGGTGGAACTGGAGGTTCACGTTCACTGCANTTAGGAGGATCAGCAATCAAAACAGCAACNGAAGCCGTTGTTGATAAAGCACGATCCGTGGCAGCCCATCTCCTTGAAGCATCAACAGACGATATCGTGATCAACCCTGAAGAAGGAACAATTGGAGTCATTGGTGTCCCTGCATCATCACTAAGTTGGGCAGATCTCGCAACAGCTGCAAATGAGCAACTACCTGACGGTGTGNTTGATAACGCGGACGGAATGCAAGGGCTTGGAGCACAACTGGACTTCAATCAAGAAAACCCAACGTTCCCGTTNGGAACACACATATCTGTTGTTGAAGTAGATCTTGATACTGGATTCGTTACCCTGCTGCGACATATCGCAGTTGACGATGCAGGAACCGTCATCAACCCCTTAATCTTTGAAGGCCAGCAACAAGGTGGAATTTCACAAGGAATATCGCAAGCACTATACGAGGAAGTCCGCTACGACGAATACGGGAACCCGCTCACAGGTAACTTCATGGACTACACATTCCCATCAGCCTCAGAAATGATCCAATTTGAAACACACCACACGGAAACCCCAACTCACCTCAACCCTCTCGGGGCTAAAGGAATAGGTGAAGCCTCAACGATAGGGTCAACACCCGCCGTGCAGAATGCAGTCATTGATGCTATTTCTCATCTTGGTGTCCGTCATCTTGACATGCCATGTACCCCTGAGAGGGTATGGAAGGCAATCAATGATGCGAAAAACGGAACCCTACAAGATCCGTGGACAGAACCCCCAGCAATTTTTGATCAACTCTCCAAGTAGTTAACATCGGGCTCAGGATCACCACCGAGCGATAGGGAGATAGAAGCAAGAACAGCCATAGCGACAATCCCAACTGCAAAAGGGGTTAAGGACTCATCAATTAATGCGTTAAGTACCCCACCTATCGCAGCCCCAATAGACATCCGAATTGCAGATGTAAACGCCCCAGCAGTCCCNGCGATATCACCCATAGGGAACAGTGCCGCTGAGTTCAGATTTGGCATAATAAACATGAACGTCGATAGAACGATCGCCAACAGAGGAATAAATACCCAAAATCCCGGATTTCCACCCTCCACAAGCGTTACAACAAGCAAAATGCAAGAGAAGGAAACAAGTGTTGATGAAGAGAAGAAAAGCAGTTTTTTGATGCCAACAACGACAACAAATTTTCCATTCAGTAAAGCCGATATGCCAAACATGATTGCTACAACACCGAAGATAATTGGAAATTGGTCNCCTCGTCCGAGAATGTCACCAATAATGCGTTCACTACTTGAAAGATACATCACGAAAACAGCTTGAAGAAAAATAGATGCAAGCGTGTAAGAGGCAGTCAGACGCGTCCGCAACACACGACGATAGCCTGCCTTTGTTGAAGCCCAATTGAAACGAGTCTTGTGCTCAGGAGCTAACGTCTCTGGAAGTCGCAAACTCCACATACATAACGCAACCGCAGCAAGGGCGCAGAACCAGAAAATACTCTTCCAAGGNAAAATAGCTATCAGACCAGCCCCAAACGTTGGTGCGATAATAGGGACAAGAACAAAGAACGCCATTACCTCAGACAACGCTTTCGCCATCTGGCTACCCTCATAACAATCACGGATAACGGCAACNGCCACGACCCGAGTACCTGCAGCACCAACNCCCCAAACAAAGCGAAAAAGAAGAAGCGTTACGAAATTCGGAGCGATAGCCGAACCAATACAACCAATAATATAAATCGTTACTCCAACGTAAATAACTGGTTTTCTGCCATACCAATCTGACAACGGCCCAAAGAAAAGTTGCGCAACTGCTAATCCGATGAAATATACAGTGATTAACTGACCCGGAGCAGACGAGTCCTCGGCAAGACCAAATGCAACACGAATATCATCAAATGCAGGGAGCAAAATATCAATACCCAATGCCATTAAGGCCATTAATGAAGCGACAAGAGATAAAAGCTCTCTGCGTCCTAAAATCATATTCCGAACACCACTATTAGACATGAATAGTTCCGGAACAAGGCATTCATGCACCATACCGTCATTCCCGAATCTTCAGCGAAATAGCAAAATGTTGAATGATGAGCTGATGGCTCGCAATTGAGAGAGAATGAATAATGTGACATCACCAATCACTGATTTGAATGAGCATATTTCTGACGGGTACCGCAACCCAATACCTTTACTACCGAACACAAGCAAATATCAAAAGAGGCGTACATGAAAAAAAGATCGGCATGGCTTCTCGCTCCACTCCTTTCGTTAGTAACCATCACTTCAGCCTGCAGCGACGACAACAGCGACACCCTCAGTTCTCCCAGCAGCGAAAGTTCAGCTGTTGAAGTCGGGCAAGAAATCATCAACGAACCGACTTCCCAAGCTGAACCAATCACAGACATTAACCCAGTAGCTGCAGGACTTGCGCGCGCACAACAAGTAGTTGATCGCCACTCAATGGCCCCTAACCAAATTACTCTCACAGAACCAGTAAGTTCCCCTCCGGAATCAGGAAAAACTGTCGCATGGATAGCTTGCGAAATTACATGCGAAACGTTTAATCCAGCATTTCAAGAAGCTACAGATGCTCTCGATTGGAAGCTTGAAATCATTAGCGTCGCTACCGTTGGTAACAGCACAGCTATCCTCCAAGCTTTAGACATTGGAGCAGATTTCATTGCTATTACCGGAACCCCACCAGCAACAATTACAGAAGAAATAACAATCGCTAAAGAACGTGGCGTTGGAATCTTCATGTGCTTTGACACCACAATCCCAGACCCTGTAAATAACAACATCTTCACAAACTGTGCAGCTGAAGCAAGTGCTTATACATCAGGGCAAATAATCGCTAACAAGGTCATTGTTGAATCAGGCGGCAAAGCAAATGTTCTCATGATCAATATCCCTGACTTCGAGATTCTTGTCTCACAACGAGAAGGTGCGAAATCAGCGTATGCCAAGAACTGCCCTAACTGCACTTTTCAAGAATTGACTGTAACACTCGACCAACTCCTCACAGCTGGAGTACCAGACGTCATTGTTTCAACTTTGCTAACTGACGACACTATCAACTGGGTCCACATCGCCACAGCTGGTATGGCGTACGGCATCCTAGATGCACTAGACAAAGCAGGCCTATCCGAGCAAGTAAAGGTCGCAGGCGTCGGCAGCGACGCAGTAGGTCTTGCCGATATCGTCACCGGACGATACGAATTCTGGACCGTTAACCCAGTACCGTACTCAGCTTGGCTAATGGTTGACGGAATGGTCCGAACATCAGTCGGAGACACAATCCCGGGTAACGGACATATCACCCTTCCATTGCCAACATACATTGTTGACACAGCAGGTGAAGCACAAAAGATACTCGATACTCCTGAACAAGAGTTCAAAGGTCCCGCAACGATGGAAGACCAATTTAAAGCACTTTGGGGTATTGGCTAATAACTAGTCAACAAATCAAACGATTTAAATAGAGGTGCCCGCAGCTAGGCTGCGGGCCCTTTACGTTTTCCGAAAAAAATCGCAAAGCGCTTCTAATCGCAAGAAATTTCAGTGTTAGGTTTAAAATCTGACAACTAAGGGGGAAAAGATGAGCGAGCGATGGGTTTGGCGTTTACAACAACGCCCGGAGGGAATGGATTTCGAACCAGCATTCGAATTTAAAAGCGAACCAATACCGGAACTCAGCCCAGGCGAAATTCTGATCAAAAATATTTACATAGGTATGGACGCGGGAACACGAAACTGGCTACACCCACGCGAAGATGGATTCGACGTTCCTCTCCCACTCGGATCCGCCATGATAGGAATACTCGTCGGAACCATAGAACAAAGCAACCACCCTGCGTATACAAAAGGATCCCTTGTACGCGCATACGGCCAATGGGCTGACTACTCAATAGTCAACCCAGCAGAAGCAAGAGTATTTCTCGTCGATCCAGACATAGATGACATCAGACAATACATTGGACTCATGGGACCGAGCGGATGGACCTCATACTTCGGTGTCCTCGATGTCGGTAAACCAAAACCTGGTGAAACATTCCTCGTATCCGCCGCTGCAGGATCTACTGGATCAATTGCCGGACAGGTCGCCAGAATCGCAGGATGTCGAACAATAGGAATCGCTGGTAGTGACGAAAAAATTGACTGGATCAAGTCAGACCTTGGATTTGATGAAGGAATCAACTACAAGAAAGATAACGTAGAAGAAAAAATTCGCGAATACGCACCAAACGGCATAGACATCTATTTCGATAATGTTGCTGGACCCATACTTGACGCTGTGCTACCCAATATGGCCATACATGGAAGGATTGCGTTAAGTGGACTTATGGATAGCTACAATGCCCAAGGCCCGGTACCAGGACCATACAAATTCGAATACCTGCTCCACAAGCGAGTATCAATTACAGGATTCTTCTCACCTGACTATTTCCACCGTGGGGATGAATCCGATGCGCGCATGCGGCAATGGTTAGATGAGGGACTCATAACATTCCGATTTGATGAAACGAACGGTGTTGAAAACACGTTGGACGCGTACACAAAGATGTTCACGGGTGGCAATATCGGGAAATCAATCGTCAAAGTCTAAAAACAACGAGGCTAGTGAGCGGGTGAGGGGAATCGAACCCCCGTCCTCAGCTTGGGAAGCTGATGTTCTACCATTGAACTACACCCGCAGACAGTTATAGGATCCTACAACTCATCGGGTCATTCCAACCAAATTCATAAAGCGCTATTTTTCTCAAGATGTGCGGTGAAAAACGGACCGTACTCCCACACAAGCTTCGACCCATCCAAATACCGCCTCACCTCTACTTGCATATCAACAGCATCATCAGATAACTCATCACTGCAATCCGCAAGAACTAGAGGGGGGAATTCCGTCCACCCTCCATCAGGAGTATGCGCTACCGGAATTTCATCAACAGACCTCATGCACACACCATGCCAAAATATAAATATCACCTCGTTATATACCATTTGACTACAAATCACAAAGGTGTAGTTTCTGAGTATGGCAGAACTACGATTTTTCTTCGGAACAATGGGATCTGGAAAAAGCACACAAGCATTACAGATACGCCACAACCTCGCACAACGCGGCCTAAAAGTAATCCTCACCACCCAACTTGACCGACAAGAAGGAAAAGTTTCAAGCCGCCTTGGCGTTGAAGCCGAAGCAGACATCGTTGACGCCTCAGTCAACCTTTTCGAACTAGCCAGAGAAGCCTTCGAAATCACAGGACTAGACGCAATGGTGTGTGACGAAGCACAGTTCTATGAACCGCGACAAATAGAACAACTCGGCAGAATAGTAGACGAACTGCATGTCGATGTTTACGCATTCGGTCTCCTCACAAGCTTCCAAGGAGAGCTTTTCCCCGGAACGGCCCGCCTGCTAGAACTCGCTGACGTGAGAAGCCAAGTACAGGTGGAAGCACGATGCTGGTGTGGGGCTCGAGCCACGCATAATGCACGCCTCGTAAATGGAATACAGGTCTACACAGGGGCGTTGAAAGTTGTGGGGGACACAGCTAACGAAGAAATAGAAGAAACCGCAGAAGTAACATATGAACTTATGTGTCGTAAACACTGGCATGCTGGGCTTAAGAGACGACAAGGGGAACAATTAGAACTTCTTGATCAACAAGATGAGCAAGCAGAAATAATTAATCTTCCAGTACAAACCCCTACCTCATAGCTTTAATACCTTTTGATTTCTTTCTAAGAGTTTTCCTGAACCCATTGTTTTAACTCCCTCTTTAAGACTTTCCCTGAGCCTGTTTTTGGTAAATCACTCCGAATAAAAACACTTTTGGGAACCTTCGGACCGGAAAGCCTTTCTTTAGCAAAATTAATTAACTCTTTCTCATTTAAATTATCCATGCATACAATCACTGCACATACAGCCTCACCCCATTCATCATCCGGGATTCCGAAAACTGCTACCTCCGCTACTTGAGGGTGATCATCAAGAACGTTCTCTATCTCGGCAGGGTAAACGTTCACTCCACCGGTGATAATCATGTCTTTCTTTCGATCACAAATGAAGTAATACCCTTCATTATCAACATATGCAATATCCCCGACCGTCTGATACCCGTCCCGATGATCTTCAAGGTACTGATCATGAGACTTGTAATATGTGTCAAAGACAGCAACGGACTTTGCATATAACTCTCCGGGGACATCCGGTTCATTAATTTCTTCCCCATCATCATCAAAAACTTTGATTGATACTCCAGGTGCCGGCACACCACATGACCCCGGTTTTCGTAACTGGTCTTCAGGAGCTAGAACAGTACATACTGAAAGTTCTGTCGACCCATAAATCTCCCAAAGTGAGTCTTCGCGGAAATCTTTCAAATACGCTCTTTTCAATTTCATTGTCCAAGGAGCAGCATTCGCAATGAAACACTCCAGAGAAGAGACGTCATATTTTGATTTAATATCATCAGACAATGCAGTAATACGTCGCATCGGTGTCGGGGCGGAGAACGTGGATGTAACTCGATGTGAATCGACTAGGCGTAACCAGTCTTCAGCATCAAATGAATGTTGGGTTACAACAGTTGATCCAACCAACTGCGAACGCAAAGTGAAACCTAAAGGACCTGAATGATATAGCGGCCCGGTTGTGAGATAGATGAGTTGGTCCATGCGGTCCCACCCAATCAATTTAAAGAGAGGACCAAACTGGTTCGCTTCTCCACCAACCTTGCGTATCGCCCCTTTAGGTTTTCCCGTAGTACCTGAGGTAAAAATCATTTGTTGAGTTGATGCATAATTTCCCTCAGTCACCGGTTTCGTTGACGAACCCAGAACATCACCCATCGGAATACTTCCATCGTTTATGAGATCATCACCGAAAGAAACAACATGCTTAAGGCCCGCCAGTTGATCCCGAATTGGTTCTAGAACAGGGAGGTACTGGCTTTCAATAAGAAGAATTTCAACATCCGCGGCCTGAATAAGATACAGCGCCTCATCGCTTGTGGACCTGTACGGTATCGGAATCGAAACCCCACCAGATTTCCGAATAGCGTGAATAGCAGTCAATATCTCAAGGCTATTATTACCCCACCAAGCTATATGGTTTCCTTCTCCACTACCCAGTGACAGGAATCCATTAGCTAACGCATTAACCGCATCATTAAAAGCAACATAGGAAACATAACGTGTCGCTGAGTTACCTCGATCATCTATCACAGCTATACGATCTCCAATATTTTCCGCATGCTGCGTTAAGTGATCTACCTGCACGCCCATACGATACTTCCTGCTTTGGGGAAAGAGAAGTTACAGTCCAACGGTATTATTTTCCATGAATTCACGTACGACGAGTAATGCCACTAATCTCTCAACGTGATCCTTTCTGATAAAACCATCAAAGAAAACCTTGAATCAGGTCGAATCCTCATTGACCCTCTCGGAGAGAATGCTGTACAGCCAAGCTCAGTGGATTTGAGGATCCATTCCCAATTCAGAGTTTTTAAAAACCATTCAATGGGCATCATTGATGTCAAAGAAAACCTTGAGGACCTAACTGAATTAGTTGAAATCACCGATGGTGAAGCCTTTATCCTCCATCCAGGAGAATTTGTTCTCGGAAGCACATTGGAACGCGTTGTCGTTCCAGAAGATCTCGTCGCTCGACTTGAAGGAAAAAGTAGTTTAGGAAGGCTCGGTTTGTTGATTCACTCGACCGCAGGTTTCGTTGATGCTGGGTGGGATGGACAACTCACACTCGAACTATCCAACGTAGCGAACCTCCCTATCACGTTGTACGCCGGAATGAAGATAGGGCAAATTAGCTTCCAGCAAATGACAACAGCCGCTGAGAACCCGTATGGTTCCGGAGTGCTTGGATCAAAGTATCAGAACCAAGAAGGTCCACGACCGAGTAGGTATTGGGAGAACTTTGACGCCTGAGAAAAGTCGTCTCCTCAGACGAGTAGTACCGATTCTGCTTCTACTTGCTTTCGTGCTCTTGTTTGTTTTTGATGTCTTCGATTTCCTTCATGACCGTGAACGAATAGAAAATTTTTTCAATGACTCAGGAATCTTCGGACCCGTCTTATATGTTCTAGCTTTTGTAGCCGCACAACCATTAAGCCTCCCAGGTGCTGCTTTGATCATTCCAGCAACGTTTGTTTGGAGTTGGTGGGAAGTACTGATTTACAGCATGCTAGGCGGCATTATCGCTAGCAGTATAGGTTTCATTGTTGCACGATGGCTTGCACAAGACTGGGTACGGGAACGGTTACCACAACGTTTCATCGGTTGGGAAAAACGGTTTGTCAAAAACGCGCTTCTTTCAACAGTAGCGTTACGGGTTGTGACTGGATACGCCCCCGCAGCTGATTGGTTTCTTGGCATTACAAATATCAAGTGGCGAGAATTTTTCATTGGAACCGTTATTGGGTTGCTGCCGATAACTTTCCTCTTTTCGTTTTACGGAGATGACACCGTTCGGTGGGTGCAGAATGCTCCACTCATCGCTCTCGCAGTTGTGATTGCAGTCGTTCTACTTTTGTCGGCTGTGAAACGGTACAAAAAGCAAAGAGAGGCAATTTAATAATCATCAGTGGAAGAGTATGAGAAGCCGTTTCCTTGTTTATTGAGAAATGCTATTCTTCTTCAGTCATTAGTTGCTGGGCTTGGTATTGCCAGCTGAACCGATTGAAGCAACCAGGAATATCGAACTCTTCCTCAATCGCTTCAATTTCAGTTGATGAAAGCCTAACTATTTGGGTGTAGCTGATGATTTCTTTTTCTTTGAGACGCTTAATGGTATACGGATCCATTCCTCGGATCATTGAGAGATCATCTGGGGTAATAGGAGTATCATCATCAACCACTGTTTCCTCAATTAGTGGAGCGGGCTCCGATGGGGTTGNGAGAACTCCCACTCCAGCAGATTGCGTAGTGACGCGTTGNACGGCGCCAAGGGGAGCAGGTTCACCGACCGGTATTGGTGCTGAAATGATATCTGCAGAGACAGGTTCGGGTGTTTCAACGATCGGCGTTTGGACCTCTTCTACTCTGGCTTCTTCTAGTCGTTGTTCGCCTTCTTCGAGGGCTTCAACAAGGTGGATAGCGAGATCAGCTACGCGCACTTCGTCTTCTTCTTTTCCTGCTGCTTTTACGCCATCATCCATCATGATGTAGCAGAATGGACAGGCGGTTGCGATCCTGCTCGCACCGGTTTCCACGAGTTCTTTAGCTCTGACATCGTTTACTTTCGGACCGATATCTTCTTCCATCCACATTCGTGCACCACCNGCACCNCAGCACATNCCTTTNGTTCCGTTTCGAGGTGCCTCAACGATNTCAACTCCTTGNAGGCTTCCNATGACNTTNCGNGGNGANATNTANACGTCGTTGTGTCTTCCTAANTAGCAACTGTCATGGTAAACNATNCGTTCCTCAAGNGANGCATTNGACATGTCNAGCTNNCCGGTTTCTATGAGTTCTTCTAGNAGTTGNGTGTGNTGNATAACTTCGTANTGNCCNCCGAGTTGNGGGTANTCGTTNTTGAGTGTGTTGAAACAATGCGGGCANTGAGTGATGATTTTCTTTACNCCCATGCTGTCAAGNGTTTCGATNTTCTGCATNGCNAGCATCTGGAAGATATANTCATTTCCTGANCGNCGAGCNGGATCACCNGTGCAGTTTTCNGCTGGTCCTAAGATNCTGACGTCAATNTTTGCGCGCTGNAACANNTTNGCCATTGCTTGGCTGACTTTTTTATTCTTGTCATCAAAGCTTCCNGCGCAACCTACCCANTANAGCCATTCTGANTCNAANGGNTCNCCTCCAGCGATTACNTCTATTCCTTCCATATCCCCAATCCAGTCAGCTCNNTCTGTTTGNGAGATTGACCATGGNTTTCCNGAATTTTCCATCGCACGNTANGCGTTNCCNAGTTCNGCTGGGAAGTCTGATTCCATNAGGGATTTGTATCGTCGCATATCNAGAATTTTGTCAAGGATTTCNATGTTCACNGGACAGATCTCATCGCATGCTTTGCAACTCGTGCATGACCATAATTCATCATTAGTTACACGATCGAACATCCAATTTGCAGGAACCGTGATTTCGCTATCCACACCGATGGGGGGTGTGGTGGCCGGGTCACCTGTTGCAGCCATTACTTCACCTGTTTTGAGAACAATTTCTCTTGGATCGAGTGGTTTACCTGTTGCGTGCGCTGGGCAGACAGAGGTGCAACGTCCACACATTGTGCAGGCATCAGTGTCAAGTAGTTGCTTCCATGTGAAGTCTTCAATTACGGAAGCTCCAAATGTTTCAAGTTCGGTTTCCATGAGATTCGGAAGTGGCTTCATTGCTCCTTTGGGCCTATCTCTATCTTTGAGATACATATTGAGCGGTGACGTAAAGATGTGCCTCAACATTGTGATAGGCAAGAAGACGAGGAAACCAATGAAGAAAATGACGTGTGCGTACCACCAGATTTGATGCCACCCACTCAGGTTTCCTGCACCATCAAAAAGCTTAGCGAGTGGGTAACCAATGATGGACCATTTCTCATATTCTGGTTCATTCTCTAAAGCGATTCTGAAACCTTCAGCGAGGAATCCTGTTACTCCCATTCCNAAAAGGAGCCCTAAACCTATTGCGTGATCACCACGTGATTTTATTCGTATTCGGTATGGTCGGAATTGACGTGGTCCGTACCGTCTGAGCAGCGCCCATCCCACACCGATGAGGAATAGGACGCCAGCAACATCTCCGACGAGTGAGTACCCTTTGTAGACGCCGCCATGCAGGAATTTGAGTTCGGATGGCAACTGGTGATCGATTTCAAGTGTTGTGGTGACGCCAAGAAGAATAATGAATGGGAAGTACATCAGGGAATGCATGAGCCCAGCGGCGGGGTCTCTCATGAGCGTCTTCATGTAGAGTCCGGCTCGTAGATCTTTAGCACGACGATGTATGTTCTTTTTTGTTGTGGATCTGTTGTCTGGTTGTCCGCGTGTCCAGTTCTTTACTCGTAGAGAGAAGTTCCAGGCCCCGTAGATAATAAGAGCGGGAATAATCGAGTAAAAGGCTACTTTCGCTGCGGTAGGGATGTTGCCAAAGACTTCTCGGTGTATGGGGCTATCTCCCTTTTGATCAAAGATAGCTGCCGCAACTCCGGATAAGGCTGTGAAAACAGCAACCGCGATACCAAGGCCGATGACCCAGTCTTGCGGCTTGAAACGCTTTGTTTTTTCCTGTGCTTCCATATCCCACTCTCAAAGATAGACGGTTCAGGGACACTTGTAGGACTTCTGAACGGTTAAATCTTACTTTTCATGACACATGTCACATTGAAAACAAGGTTGATTCCATTTGTTAACACTGCTGAAACAGATTTGAAATATTTACTAGATAGTTTTTACTTCAAATAACCTAACAATGGAGGAATTGTGAAACGAAAATTACTACTCGGTTCCGGTGTAGCCGGAGCCAGTCTTTTACTTGCAGCTAGTCCAGCACTAGCTCAAGATGCAGACGACCCATCAGTTTATCTGCAAGCAGTGATGGATAACCTGTGGGTGTTTATTGCTGGAATTCTTGTCTTTTTCATGCAAGCCGGCTTTGCTTTAGTTGAGGCAGGACTTACTCGAAGCAAGAACGTAGCAAACATCATGGCGAAGAATATCGCTGATATGTGCATAGGTGTTCTTGCCTTTTATGCTGTCGGTTATGCGTTCGCGTATGGAGATGGCGGCGGATGGTTCATTGGAGGAAATTCTTACTTCCTATCAGGATCATCCTTGTTTGAAATCACTGATGGTTTGTCTGGGGCTACTGACTTCTTTTTCCAAGTCGTATTCGCAGCTACTGCAGTCACTATCGCATCAGGAGCTATGGCTGGACGGACGAAATTCTCCGCCTATCTAATGTTCGCAGCGCTCATGACAGCCTTCATCTACCCAGTGGTCGTCCACTGGACCTGGGGTGGAGGACTCATAGCTGAATATATTAACTGGGGAGATGCAGGAAGTTACTCTGACTTTGCTGGATCAGGAATCGTGCACCTAACAGGTGGTGTTGCAGCATTCATGGGCGCTAAAGCTCTCGGACCTCGAATCGGTAAATACGATGATGAAGGCAAACCACGGGCCATTCCAGGTCACAACATTGTGTTTACTGTGATAGGTGTCTTCATCCTTTGGCTTGGATGGTTTGGATTTAACCCCGGTTCAGAACTCGCTGCCGATGGGTATGTCATGTCAGTCGCAGTAAATACGTTAATAGCCGCCGCCGCTGGTGGGGCAGTATCAGCCGCAGTCGTTATGGCTAAAACNGGGAAACCTGATGTGGGTATGGTCGGAAACGGTGTTCTTGGTGGACTTGTTGGTATCACCGCAGGTTGTGGAGCCTTCAACACCTTTGGATCCCTCATAACAGGTGCAGTCGCAGGTGCGCTGGTCGTTTACTCTGTTCTTTACATAGAAAAGAAAGGCATTGATGATCCAGTCGGAGCTGTATCTGTCCACGGAACATGCGGTATCTGGGGCGTCCTAGCCATCGGACTTTTCTCCCGCTACGACGATGCATTCCTTGGTCGAGATGACGCAGGACTCTTCTACGGAGGTGGACTTGATCAACTAAGCGTCCAAGCTGTCATGGTCGTGATCATCGTCGCATGGACTGCTGTTACTGCAGGAATTGCGTTCANTNTTATCAAAAAGACAACAGGTCTCCGTGTTGCTCCAGAAGAAGAAATAGCTGGACTGGATGTCAGCGAGCACGGAAGTGCTGGATATCAAATGGAGGCCCAATCATAATAGATCCTCCTCTTTGTTCTTAAATAGGTTCCCCCCTCTCTAAAGAACAAAGGGTTGTTTAGCGGGAGCTACCCTTAATGGCGGGTAGCTCCCGCTTTTTCATGCCCAAACACCAAATAAATAATCTCCACTTTTGGGAATAAATACACAAAAAAACTTGTTCAANCTTCTGATACATAAAAAAGCACAAAAAGTACCGAACAGGAGAACATAATGGCGAAGGCCGTCGGAATAGATCTAGGAACAACAAACTCAGTAGTGGCTGTCCTCGAAGGTGGAGAGCCAACAGTAATAGCTAACGCAGAGGGAGGCAGAACAACACCCTCGGTCGTCGCATTCGCAAAAGATGGCGAAGTACTCGTCGGAGAAGTCGCTAAACGCCAAGCGATAACGAACCCAGATAGAACGATCAGGTCAGTAAAAAGAGAAATGGGAACAAACTGGTCCATTGATATTGATGGGAAAGACTATAACGCACAAGAAGTCTCAGCCCGAACATTGATGAAACTCAAGCGGGACGCAGAGGCCTACCTAGGCGACACTGTCACTGAAGCAGTTATTACAGTCCCAGCATACTTTGATGACGCTCAACGAACAGCAACCCAAGAAGCAGGAAAAGTCGCAGGACTTGAAGTGCTACGCATCATAAATGAACCCACTGCAGCGGCTCTAGCCTATGGGTTAGAAAAAGGAGACGATGACCAAACAATTCTCGTATTCGACCTCGGTGGTGGAACGTTTGACGTATCAGTTCTAGAAATCGGAGATGGTGTCTTTGAAGTAAAGTCAACAAGCGGAGACACCAGCCTCGGTGGAGATGACTGGGATGAAAGAGTCATANCCTGGCTTGTGGAATCTTTCACCAATGACCACGGTGTCGATCTATCCAAGGACAACATGGCGATGCAACGACTCAAAGAAGCTGCAGAGAAAGCAAAAATAGAACTATCCTCCAGCCAAAGCACACAAATTAACCTTCCATTCGTTACCGCTACTGATGCAGGTCCATTGCACATGGACTATGCACTGTCACGCTCAAAGTTCCAAGAACTTACATCAGATCTACTTGAGCGATGTAGAAAACCATTTGAGCAAGCAATTAAAGACGCCGGCCTCTCCATGAGTGAGATCGAACACGTGATTCTAGTTGGGGGATCAACACGTATGCCGGCTGTGACCGAACTTGTTCAGACTATGACAGGCAAAGAGCCAAACAAAAGCGTTAATCCAGACGAAGTTGTTGCCGTAGGAGCAGCAGTCCAAGCCGGNGTTCTTAGAGGAGAAGTCAAAGATATTCTGCTGCTGGATGTAACACCGCTATCACTTGGTATTGAAACCAAAGGTGGCGTTATGACGAAAATGATTGAACGTAATACCACAATCCCAACTCGACGCACAGAGGTTTACACCACCGCCGAAGACAATCAACCATCGGTAGAAATTCATGTGCTACAGGGTGAGCGTGAAATGTCACAATTCAATAAAACGCTTGGGAAATTTCAACTCGTTGATATTCCACCAGCTCCTCGAGGAGTACCGCAAATTGAAGTCACGTTTGATATTGACGCAAACGGAATTGTACATGTATCTGCCAAAGACAGAGCGACTGGTAAGGAACAATCCATCACCATCACCGGACAATCCTCACTTGATCAAGACAAAATTGATCAAATGATTGCTGATGCTGAGGCACACGCAAANGAAGANCGTGAAAGAAAAGAAGAGGCTGAAACNCGCAACACNGCTGACTCNATGATCTACCAAACNGAAAAAATGATAAATGATAANGCNGANAANNTAGGTGAAGAAGAAAAAACNGANATTGAAGAGAAAATTGCNACACTNAANACNTCNCTTGAANGNGATGCAATGGATCTNGAATCTGTNAAAAATGCGATGGAANAATTNACNATCGCCAGCCAAGGTTTNGCGCAACGTCTTTATGAAACAGCAAGCCAGGAAGCGGAAGCACAAGAAGATGAATCCGAAGACATCATTGACGCTGAAATCATTGATGAGGATGAATAATTATGGACGATCAGGAATCGCCTAATCCAGATGAACAAATTGATACTCCTCACGAAGAATCTGACCTTCAAATCGATGAAGAGATACTTACTGAAAGTGACGATTCTGAGGTTATTGCCCTAGCTGAGCAAAACGCAGCGCTATTGTCAGATCTTCAGCGTATCCAAGCTGATTTTGACAATTTCCGTCGCCAAAATGCCAAACGGCAAGCTGATTTAGTCGAACAAGCTGGGAGCACGTTGGCGGAAAAGCTCCTTCCTGTCTTGGACGCCTGCGACGCAGGAATCCAACAAGGTCTCGAAGATGTGATCCCCATCAGAAATACACTCATTGAGACCTTACAAGCTGAAGGTCTTGAAGTAGTTGCACATCCCGGTGTTGAATTTGATCCTGAACGCCATGAGGCAATCATGCACGAAGCTAAAGATGAGTTAGAAACCACGACAGTTGATGAAATCATGCGCTCAGGTTATTTATGGAAGGGGCGAACCATTCGGCCAGCGATGGTTCGAACAATAGGTCCCGCCTAAATTCGTTATCAGAGAGGGGGAACTCTATGGAAGTAAAACGTGAATGGTTTGAAAAAGACTATTATGCAGTCCTCGGAGTCTCACCTGACGCTACTGAAAAACACATTCAAAAAGCGTATAGAAAACTAGCTAGAGACCTCCATCCGGATCAAAACCCTGGAGATACCAAAGCTGAAGAACGATTCAAAGACGTGTCAGCCGCTTACGATGTGATCGGCGACCCGGCTACACGCTCAAAATATGATGAAGCACGGAGAATGGGACCTGGAATGGGTGGATTTTCTTCTGACTTCGGAGGGCAAACTGGTGACATCTCAGACCTCATCAATAGCATGTTTGGAGGTGGCTTCAGCCAATCAAGATCGCCACGGCCCCAACGTGGACCCAGCCATGAAGCCCAACTGAGACTCAGCTTCGATGAAGCGATAACAGGTATCGAAACTTCGGTTACTTCAGGAACCGGTTCAGGAAAATCAAAAGCAGTGAAAATACGCATACCTGCCGGCGTAGAGGATGGAACACGACTTCGACTGAAAGGAAAAGGTGGACATGGAACAGATGGTGGACCAAATGGTGACTTAATCGTTATCATTCGCGTCTCACATCACGAAATATTCGAACGCGAAGGAAAAAATCTCTTAGTAGACATGCCAGTTTTGTTCACAGATGCCGCGCTTGGAATAGATATTGACGTTCCTACTTACCCTGATGGGGTAAAGAAACTTCGACTTCCAGCTGGAACACAAACCGGAAGTACCTTCAGAGTTAAAGGTGCCGGCATCTCAGATGGACAATCCAATGGTGATCTTCTAGTAACGATAAATGTCACTGTTCCTACAAACCTGAGCGAATCACAGCGCAATGCATTAGAAAATCTTGCAGAACTCTTTACACAAGACACCCCAGACACCTAACGTCTTTTCTAACCAACAAGACAGACAGGTAGATAGCAATAGCATGATACCGAGAGGGCATGCATACAGGTGGCTGCTATCATGCACCGGACAAGAATAGGTAAGGACTTCTCCAATAACATGAACGAAGCATTGCTTGAAGTAAAAGACTTATCAATGCAATTCGGCGGTGTCAGGGCGTTGCATGAACTCAGCTTTGCTGTCAAAAAAAATGAAATATGCGGCTTGATCGGACCTAATGGAGCTGGAAAAACTACTCTATTCAATGTCATTAGTAGAATCTACGACCCCACTACCGGGTCAATTAATTTCCAAAATGAGACCCTTCTCAATAAGGCCTCGTATCAGATCGCTCCGATGGGTATTGCTCGAACCTTCCAAAATTTAGCGTTATGGCCAAAAATGACAGTTCTTGAGAACGTAATGGCGGGAGCACATGTCCATGGAAAACAAAACTTCTTTTCAGCAATGCTGCGAATAGGTTTAGCTAAAGAGGAGCTAAAACTACGACAAAACGCTCTCACAATTCTTGACAGCCTCGATCTATCGCAACACGCCAACAAAGCCTGTGCCGGTCTTCCTTTCGGCACCATGAAACGAATTGAACTTGCACGTGCCCTTATAAATAAACCTGAGCTATTGCTTCTTGATGAACCTGCTACCGGATTAAACCAATCCGAAGTCAATGAATTGTCGTCGCTCATAAAAACTGTGCGTAATGAATACGGATTAACGATCCTTCTCGTTGAACACCACATGGGTATGGTGATGGGTATATCCGACCGAGTCGTCGTCCTTGACTTTGGATCCAAAATAGCCGAAGGAACACCACAAGAAATCCAACAAAACCCAATAGTAATAAACGCATACTTAGGAGTCTCAAATGACTGATGTACTCCTCAAAGCAGAAAGTCTCACAGCATCGTACGGGCAAATAGAGGTACTCCACGGAATAAACTTTGAAGTCTTCGACAATGAAATTGCTGTAATATTAGGGGCGAACGGCGCAGGGAAAACTACAACTATTCGTGCTTTATCAGGAATGGTTGAAACTACTGGAATCATAACTTTCAAAAGAGAAGATATTAGCCAACTTGAATCTGACGCTATTGTCCGAAAAGGTGTAGCTCATGTCCCACAGGGAAGAGGAACATTTCCTGAACTAACAGTTGAAGATAACTTGCGAGTTGGGGCTTTCATCAGATCAGACAACGAAGTACAAAATGACATACAGAATTGCTACGACACCTACCCTGTATTGTTTGAACGACGTACTCAAACTGCTGGTTCACTCTCCGGAGGAGAACAACAGATGCTGGCAGTGTCACGTGCATTGATGTCCCGACCGCAACTACTTCTGCTTGACGAACCATCACTTGGTTTAGCCCCCCAAATTGTTGAAGCTCTTTTTGAACGATTCCTGATCATGAATAAAGACCATGGAACAACCATGCTCATCGTAGAACAAAATGCACAATTAGCTCTAGGCATGGCCGACAGAGGATACGTACTTGAGGCAGGCGAAATAGTCCTAGAAGGCTCAGCCGAAAGTCTTATAAACGATGAGGCCATCATACGAGCGTACTTAGGGGGCTAGATGGACTTATTCCTTCAACGACTCTTCGATGGTTTAACAAACGGATCCGCATATGCCCTCATTGCGGTAGCACTAGTTTTAATCTTTAAGGCAACAACTCTGGTCAACTTTGCACAAGGCGAACAAGCAATGTTGGGTGCTTTCATCGTTCTACAACTATGGAATTGGGGAGTACCGATGTGGATCGCTGTCCTCGCAGGCATGCTCATTTCCGGAATCCTTGCAGCCGGCCTTGAACGGACATTCATTCGCCGTTTTGATCCAGCTGATCATCTTCCCTTGGTCATCATTACCTTGGGCCTTTTTCTGGTTTTGAACGCTGTCGCCGCTATTGTCTGGCGTTACGACCCACTCGCCTTTCCTCAACTTTTCCCTCACGGGAGCGCAATAACAATCGGTAATGCCAGGCTCAGTTGGTATTCAATTTTCGCTTTTGGAAGTTGTATTCTTGTCCTCTTACTATTGCACGTACTTCTCAACCGAACAAAAATAGGTCTCTCGTTCCGAGCAGTCTCATCAAACCTGGAATCAAGTAGATTATGCGGCATAAAAGTCGGCCCAACCTTACAATTCGGGTGGGCATTGGCAGCTGCAGCTGGAACCTTCGGAGCTTCAATTTATGCAGCTAACCCTGTCTTACAAATAGAGCCATCCATCATGCTACGAGCACTCATTTTCTCCATAA
>PATO01000020.1 GCA_002712415.1 Actinomycetota bacterium
TTGTAATTACATTAATGTCATTTAAGCAGGTCAGCGTCCTAAAAAGCAAGTCCTTTAACAAAAAGATGCAAATAATTTACGATTTCGCCAGAATCTAGAATTTTTAGCGCGATGTTATGATTTTTCGTCTATGTTCAACGAAATCAACAAGTAAATAGTCGCCGAGATTATCTCTGTTCGTGAAGAATGCACGCCCACCATTCATTTCTGTAATCTTTTCAATAAACCGACTCAGGGCAGGTTCCGGGTCAAGCATAAATGTGTTGATCCGAATCCCATCCTTTGTGCACGCCATTACTTCAGCAAGGGTTCGGTCGATCGTAAATTGTGACGGTGGGTAATCAAAATATGGATTTCCGTTTCTGTCGATATGGGCAGTGGGTTCCCCATCAGTAACCATGATGATCTGTTTTGTTCCGGTTTGTTTCGCTAACATTTGGCGGGCAAGCATCAACGCATGTTGCATGTTTGTGCCTTGCATGTAACCAGTGGTGACTTCGGGCAATTCATGTATATCAATCTCGCGGGCAAGGAGATGGAATCCGACAATGCCTAAATAGTCTCTTGGGTATTGCATCGTGATGAGTGATTGAAGAGCCAAGGCTACTTTTTTTGCTGGGAGTAGCCTACCCGTCCACGCCATAGAGTTTGAAAGATCTAGCATGAGAACAGTACTTGAACGAACGAGGCTTTCAGTTCGTTCAATTTCGAAATCATCAGGCGACAACTCTATAGGCGTCCCCCCTCCAGTTCGTTTAATTGCATTACGAACCGTTCGTTGAATATCTAAATTAAAAGGGTCTCCAAATTCGTATGGCTTAGTTGAAAAATCACGTTCATGGCCTATGCCCTCATGCTGAAGATCATGTGACCCGAGATGGTCTTTGCTTAACTTTTTAAATAGATCAGCCAAGGCTTGCTGCCCTATCTTTCTCATAGCACGCGGCGTTAATTCGAATCGTCCATCTTTACTTTCGACATAACCAGCCTTCTCTAATTCTTGCGCTATCTCCGATAACTGATCAAGGCTATTGGCTACATCATCTCCGAGGAGTTCTCGGGCTCGTTCAATATCTACCTCAGCGAGTTGCGATGGATTATTCACCGATGAGAGCATACGCTCAAGGGAATCAATGTCAGCGAGCTCTTCAAAAATATTTTGCGCATTATCCAACGAAACCTGCTCATCACCAGAAAATTCATATGATTGCTCCCAACCAAGATTCGGGAACGCTTCTTGCAAGTTTTGGCTTAACCGATCCATTTGCCACTGCAAGTCCATATCTTCTAAGAGTTGGTCATTTAACTGCTGAAGTTGCTGTTGTTGTTCAGGTGTCATGGAGTTCATCATTGCTTGCGCAGCAGCCATTCGTTGCGCCATGACCTCTAGGAGTTCATCAAGGGTTTCGGGATTCTCTGGGAAAAAATCTCCGAATTCTTCCATAAAAGAATCAAAATCTGGTTCTTCACCCTGAGCGCGCTGTTCAAGCATTTCATTTAGTGAAGACATCATGTCCTTGAGCCGGCCCATATCTTCGGACCCCATATTCTGCATATCATCGGACATCTGATCCAAATATCGTTGCATGAGCTGTTCTTTAAGCTTATCCATAAGGTCATCAAATTGTTGGCGGGCTTCTGAGGAAGTGAATTCGTAATTTTGAAGCTCGCGAACTTTTCCAGCCAAATCTTCTGGCATCATGTCCAGTTCTAAATTCCGTTGGGTAACAGTCTCTTCAGTTATTTTGGCTTTTCGTTCATCTCCTGATTCGGTTGCTTCTTGAAGGAGGTCATCTAGTGATTGCCTTTCAGTATCAACAACATTATTGAGGCCTTCCGATACTTCGTCATAGACTCCACCGAGGTCATAGTTTTCAAGACGTTCTTGTCGTTGTTCACGAAGTTTATTCAACATGTCTCGTAAGCCCTGGATTCGTTCACCATCCATGTCAAAACCTGATTGCATCAATCTGCGCAGGGCGGAATTGATATCTCCGTCAAACATGAGGTCATCAGCGATTTCTGACATGATGTCATCAGCAGACAGATCGAAACCCGTTTGGGTGCCATCCCATGCAGAATACGCGTAATAGTTTTTGTTCCTTTTACGCCTACGCCATTTACCGATGACCATGCTTTGACAGTACCAGCCCTACCCGCTTGTGCACATATCGGAGGCGGTCGGTTTATAAGGGAAGTTGTGATGACCTTTGCTATGTGAACTATGGTCTAAATCATGATTGTTGAATATGAGAAAAGAGGGCGGACTGCCGTCATCACATTAAATAGACCTGAAGCACGCAATGCTGTTTCCGGAGAGTTAGCTCAAGCCCTTGAAGAAGCCATAGACAAACTCGAAGCTGACGACGATGTGTGGGTTGGTATTCTTGCCGGCAACGGCCCCGTCTTCTGCGCCGGCGCCGACCTCAAAGCTGTCGCCTCAGGAAAAGCGAACCTCGGCACAAGCCGAGGGGGATTCGGAGGCTTTGTAACGTTGGAGAGAACAAAACCTGTCATAGCGGCTGTTGAGGGACCCGCTGTTGCGGGAGGCTGCGAGTTAGTTCTTGCATGCGACCTTGTCGTCGCATCTCCTAATGCCTCTTTTGGCCTTCCAGAGGTTAAGCGATCCCTTGTCGCCATGGCCGGTGGCACAACACGATTACCGAAACGAGTCCCGCAAAATATTGCTATGGAGATGGCATTAACCGGAGACACAATAACTGCTGAGCGAGCCCAACAACATGGTTTGGTGAATATTCTGTGCGAACCGGGTGAAGCAATCAACGAAGCCCTTAGCATAGCCGAACGCATAAATAGTAATGCCCCGCTCGCTGTCCGTGCCACACGTAAAGCCGTGTTGGAGGGAGCGATGGTAGATGATGACGAAGGTATACGTATCGCCGTTGAACTATTCGCACCCGTCGCGAAAAGTGAAGACGCTAAAGAGGGACCACTCGCTTTCGTTGAAAAGCGTTCACCTGAATGGAAAGCACGCTGACCGATCCATCAGGCGTACCTGATACATCATTTGCAGGCGCTTTAAAGCAAACGATNACCGANAACCTTTCGGCNCATAACAGAATTGATTCAACTAANGACACGCTTCGGAANGCTTCTGTAGGAATCATTGTGGTCGAAAATGATAAAGGNGAAGCCGGNTTNATTCTTACAAGACGTGGNAAAGGGTTACGTNATCACAGCTACCAGTACGCCTTGCCAGGAGGNAGAATTGACCCTGGGGAAACGCGGGAAGAAACNGTGCTNCGCGAAATTAATGAGGAAATNGGGATAACCGTTTCCAANGACCAGATTTTGGGATGCCTTGATGANTACGAAACACGGTCNGGNTTTTCAATTACCCCAGTGGTCTTATGGGTAAGCGATCTATCTTCTCTTGAAGCTGAACCTGNTGAAGTTGAGGAAATATTTATTATTGACATCGAGGAGCTATTCAGAGCTGATAGCCCGAAATGGGTCTCAATTGAAGAAAGCAATCTAAAAGTTCTTCAGTTACCGATCCGAAATCGCCTTATTCATGCCCCTACTGCTGCTTTGTTACTTCAATTCAAAGAAGTCGCATTGCTGGGAAACTTTATGAGGACAGATCATATTGAAGAGCCAGTTTGGGCTTGGAAATGAGCGTTGGCGCTGATTTTGCAGACTAATTTGACCTGTTTGTTGGGCAAATAATGGCAANTTGCCTCAAACACGNCTACCGTTACATATGTGCCGTTTGGCACATTACAAACTTTCATGCGGCAAAAACGTATTGCCGTAAATGATGAGAGGGAAATTTTTCATGAAAAAAATTAAACTATTACTATCAGCTGCAGCAGTAGCGCTGGTTGCAATGTTTACACTAGCTCCTGCTGTGCAAGCGCAAACAGTAGCATCACTGACTGCAGATCCAGTATTTGTTGAAGCAGCTGGTGAGCAAACATTTGCCATGACCGGATCAGGATGGCCCGCAAACGGAACCGTTGCGCTCCTTCCATGCGATGGCTCAACCAACTACGAAGAAGCAGCCGTCAATGGTGCTGAAGCATGTGACACAGCCTCACTGACTATTGTTACGGCTGACGCTGATGGAAATCTGGCAGCAGATTTCACGCATAATGTACCTGCTGAAGGATTCTGTATTGGTGCAGGAACACTGGACTCCTCATATGTTGGCACATTCTGTGTTGGTGTGGGAGCTCCAATTCTTCCTAACTCAGGTTCGGAATCAGCAATGGTCGCTATCATCGGCGCAGCAGTGCTCGCTGGTGGAGCCATGATTGTTCTTAGCACACGCAGACGTTCATTCGTCAGCTAAAGCTGAAACCGTTCAACTGAACGTATCAAAGAGCCGGGCCTACGGGTCCGGCTCTTTACGTTTTCCTATTCCCAATTTGAGATAATTTCTTCTGTTGTTGTGAGCGTCGATAATAACGACAAGGTTCCGTCAAGAACCTTTTCCCCGTACTCAATTGGGACTCCAGCAACAGCATCAGTGGGGATAACTACTTGGTATCCCAAATCAACTGCTGAGAGAACAAGCCCTAANATTCCAATGTTGATCGATACACCGACTGGAATCACAGTAGTTGAACCTAAATTACGTATTGTTTGGTCAAGAGAGGTTGACGTAAACGGTGTCAAACCATGCAATCGCGAAATAATAATGTCCGCTGATTCNGGCCCAAATTCGCTTACTAGTTGAGCGCCTTTTGTGCCTTCGATAATTCCAGACCCTCGTCCATGCATCTCTTTTGAAGCTNCGAGCATTCTACAATTTGTAACCGTGCCACGTGAATCGCTCCTGTTAACCGCAGTTGCATGAATNACCGGTATCCCTATACGGCGAGCGGCCTGACAAAGTTTTGGGCCCTTTGATAAGACACCTGAGGAAACTGCAGCTTGATGTAAATCAGTGAAGGCAGAAGATTCGCCAATGATTCCCTCTTGCACCTCCATTGTTACAACAACTGTTGATTTTGGGTCAACGAGGTTCCTTAACTGCATTTATGCTCCTAGAAATTCTGGTCTTTTCTTTTTTGAGTTTTACACATTTAAATGTATTTAGCTAGAAGCCGTATAGAAACAGAAATGTTTGGGCATCCACCACTTCAACCGGTTTAAGGACCACAGTGGGCACGTTCGTCTCCTGGAAAACTGCCACCGCTTTAGGGGGTGGGCTACTAGTAGCCCACCCCCACCGATAGCCCTCAGAGATTAATCAAACCTTCTTGACTTATGTGGATTGTGTCTCCAATCTTATGGCTTTTCAGGAACTCTTCGATGACAGTATCGGAGTCAGAGATGAGAAGGCGGCGCTGTTNATCATGATTCTCAACTAGCACATAAACCTGTGGAGCACCTGCACTGTATGACACAGTTGATGATACGACTTTTGCATTTCCGCACATTTCAGGTTCTATTTGCATTCTCTCAGTTCTNGATTGGGTTTTATCGGAAACATCGCTGAGATACATTCCNGAGGGTGGTTGTTCGGTTGATAATGAAATAAGTCCTTGTTTGGTTAGCATNCCAGAGACTGAAGTGATCACTCCAGTGGTATGGCTCTCTCGAACTTGTTTGNCTAGTTGGGATAGTCCCTGNAGCATAAAGTTGTTATATGGCCCCCCCGCAAAGGTCATTCCTCCAGTNATGGTNCCGGGCCTTTTGCCTAACTCAAATGCCGCTCGCTGGAGCCTCACTGCTATAGGGAAGCAACTGTAAAGTTCATGAAATTGGCTCTCAGATGGGTTCATTCCGGTTAGCCGAACGTACTCGTTCTTTATGTGATGAAGCCCGTTGCAGTGATGGAGTTGTCTTCTCTCTGATAGGGGGATTACTGCATTTGATTCAATGAGTNCATTGGGGAAGATGAATNCATCAGATCCTTTTGAGTAGATTTCTGCAACATCTTCNGTTGTGATNAGNATTGCTGCTGCTTGATTCACATTCCATTGAGTGACATGATGCAACATATATGGTGTTGCGATGGTACGTCCCCAACCATTNTTCTTAAGGTGGTCATGAGCGTCACGAATCCATGAAGATGGAATTGAGTCAGCTATNCTTGCCATTTCTTCCCACTCGTTGTTTATTAACTCTTGGTGGCTTTCACGTGTTAATTTGTGGGCGTGTGCGTATGCGTTTTCAATNAGCGCGTATTGATCTGGAGCNCTAATTAACCCCATATCGATTTCGTATCGTGAAATNGGAAGCTCGGCGGGTTGAATGANCTCAGAAGACTCTTGCCTTCTGCTATCTGAGAGAGTTGGTATNGCGTGTAGCGATTCTGAAACGTTTCGCTCATAATCTTTTGCTTCGCCGCCTACGATAAGGGTGCATCGGGATTTGGCTGCGTTAACGTCTTCTATTGCTCGCTTAANGAGGGAGCTTTGAAGTATTCCTACGTTATATGTGATGCTTTTTGCCGGTATACCTAAATGTTGTGCGACAAGGCCGCCAGGATTATTTATGGTCCATGTGCCTTGAGGAACAATGATTTGGTCAACGACCGACAGTATTGCGTCATTGCCAGCATCCTCGGCAGCTCTTTGNGTAGCTTCACACATGAGTTCAATCACATTACATGGCGTGTCATGGGGCCTCTTCGTGAGGTGAGATGTTCCAGCGATTACTATTTTTGATTGAACGTTCGTTTCCATAATCTTGCGGTTTTGCGATGCTGGGGTGCTATGAGAATAGATTCAGCGATCCTTTTCAAATATTTTAGTTCGGTTCTTTCTTATATCTTTTTTTGTGTAAGGCTCAGTATATGNAAGAGCTGAGATGGATTGATAGAAGGGAAATGAACCGACCAATTCTTGTGGTAGCTCTGAAGGGCCTGTTTGATGCTGCTGAAGCCGCTACTGCCGGAGTAGATCTTCTCATAGCTAAACATGATGCATCTCTCGTCGCAGAAATTGACCCTGAATCATTTTTTAATTTTCAAGAAGAACGACCCATTGTTCGCTTGGGTGAGCATGGTCGTGAGATTGAATGGCCATCAAATAAAATATGGGGGGCTCAATGCCCTTCCGGCAACCATGATTTACTTTTGTTGTCGGGGATAGAACCACATTTACGTTGGAAAACATTCTCAGAGTCGCTCACAGAGGTAGCTCGGCTCATGGATGTGGAGATGGTTATAACGATTGGAGCGATGGCGGGTATGGCTCCTCATACTAGACCGCTAGGTGTAGTGGGAAGCGCAGCTAATTCCTTGATTGCTGATCGGCTTGGGCTTGGCAAACCTTCATACGAGGGGCCGACTGGCCTTGTAGGAGTACTGCACGACCACCTTGACAAAGAAGGTATCCCGATAATCTCTCTACGTGTCTCTGTGCCCCATTATGTTCCTGGACCTCCGAATCCGGAAGCCACCAGGTCCCTTCTTTCACGACTCGAGTTGGTAACAGGAGTCGAAACTTTTCATGCTGAATTAAACAAAGCTGCAGATGATTGGAGACAACGTATCCATACTGCAGTGACGAATGATCCCGAAATGTCTAGTTACATTGAAGAGCTTGAAAAGCGTGTCGATGAAAGCGAAATCATGCCCTCCGGAGATGATTTAGCTGCTGAACTGGAAGCTTTCCTCCGAGATAAAAGAACCGAATGACAGCCTAGGGTTGGGTTAAAATTTCTTTTCCCATTTTGCGTAACGCAACTGCTGCTGCTCCGATCAATGGACCTTCTTCTCCTAAAGCACCCGGTGTCACGAGTGTCCCCCTTGAGTGTTCAATTTTTGTAAGCTCATTAATTGTCTTTTGAGCAGCGTTAAAGAAATCATTTCCAAATCCGAACGCTACAGATCCAGAAACCACAGCGAGTTGCAAGTCTAGAAGGTTTGCAACGGACGCAATAGCCCTACCTACAAGAACTCCAGTTTCTTGTCGCACTTGTTGGGAGACGTTGTATGGCTCGATCCCGAAGCGTCTAGCAAGACCAGATCCTGAAGCTGCTCCTTCAAGAAGTCCGACAACACCCAACGCGTCCTCTCCTATGTCTTGTTGAACGAATACATGACCGATATGTCCCGCATTTCCTTCAGCGCCTTCTAAGAGGTTCCCGTTAAGAACTATTCCGCCACCGATCCCAGTGGATACGACCATGGCTATAAAATTCGTATCGTTTTTAGCAGCCCCTAACCATCCTTCCGCCAATGCAAGCGCTTTTGCATCATTATCTATAAAAGTTTGAATTCCCATGTCATCTTCAATGTTTTGGCGCAACGGAAAATCTCTCCATTGCGCAATGTTGAGTGGCGAGACGAGATTATATGCATCTTTGCCAGGACCTCCACAGCCAATTCCGATCGCTCTTGGCGGGGTGTCTGCCTTTGCAACTTCCTTATGTGCGATTTCTAAGATTCTCTTGTAAAGAGACCCTTCACTTGCCTCTAGCGTGAGAATCCTGTCACGGCTGATTATGTGACCCCCAAAGGTAACTAGACCTACGTCAACTTTCGTACCGCCTATATCTATAGCGAGTATTGACTCCATTGGTTTCAGGCGCGTGCGCGATAGACGCCTGAATCTCCCATTGCTTCCTTATTGAGTAGTTTGCTGAGATGGAGGCCTTCAAGAATAAATTCAATTCCACTTGCTACTAATGATGGATTTTGCAGGTCGTCTTGAGTTAAGCCGATACTTTCAAGAACTGGAGTAAAAGCTGGGATATCTTTTAACCATTGAAGATAGGTGTCCGAGGGAATATCATCACCTGCATTGATCACAGCCCCATCGGTGAACGCTTTGAGAATATCTGCGCAGAGTGTTTGGTCGGCGGTGGCTTTAAACGTGTCTAGGATGGATTGCTTGATCAGGTATTGAATGATTTCAATTTCGCGCCCATCATCTAATGACTCAACTTCTATCTTCCCTGCAGTTGACGCAATCAGAGCACTAAGGTCACTTATGCGAGGAATAACTTCAGTTTCATTACTTAATAAAGTCCTTCGAACTGCACCAGCGATGAGCGCTTCATAGTTTGCAACAGTGACGCGAACAGAAACACCCGATCGTTGATTGATATGTGAACTTTCTCTTGCTGCGTGCGTCACTGTCGCGACAATCATTGACATGAATTCNGGAACAGAGACAGCTATGTCTGTCTGTGAGAATATTTCAGCTTCCTGAACAGCGATGTCTTTCTCGAGTTCTACTTCAAATGGATAATGGGTTCGCAATTGACTACCAAAACGATCTTTGAGAGGAGTTATGATTCGCCCTCGGTTCGTGTAGTCTTCAGGATTTGCAGATGCTACGAGAAGGATATCTAGAGGCAACCGAATTTTGTACCCACGTACTTGTACATCTCTTTCCTCAAGAACATTAAGTAAACCAACCTGTATCCGTTCGGATAGGTCCGGTAATTCGTTGATAGCGAAAATGCCTCGATTCGTTCTTGGGACCAGTCCGTAATGCAAAGTCAATTCGTCGGAGAGATAGCGGCCNTCTGCGACCTTAATAGGATCAACTTCCCCAATAAGGTCAGCTATTGCAGTATCGGGAGTTGCGAGTTTCTCTCCAAACCTTTCGCTTCTGTGCACCCATTCGATAGGTGTTGCGTCTTTTTTTTCGTNGACAAGGTCAATAGCGTATTTTGATACTGGATTAAAGGGATCGTCATTAATCTCCGAACCGGCAATAATTGGCATCCATTCATCGAGAAGATCCGTGAGTCCTCGAATCATACGTGTTTTCGCTTGACCGCGTTCTCCTAAGAAAATGAAATCATGTCCGGCCAGTAACGCATTTTCGAGTTGCGGTATAACTGTATTCTCGTAGCCCAGTACTCCAGGGAAAAGCTCTTCTCCTTCTTGGATACGTTTAATTGCATTCTGTCGGATCTCTTCTTTGACGGTGCGTGATAACCATCCTGACTTCCGCAGTCTTCCCAAGGTCTTAGCTTGCTTCATGCTTGAACCGTAGCTGATTATTGGTAACAGGACCGCATCGGAGATGCACCCTTTTTTATTTTTGGGTCAGTTGTTCTAATTCGTAACGCATGTTTTCGCGAGCAGTTTCTTCAAACAAGTCGTGAAAGGCATCCGTCTGAAAGATTTTTTGTTTTTCTATGATCTTGGTAAGAAATGACGATCGCCCTGCAGCAAATTTGTCATCAGACATATGCTCGTACTCTCTTCGGATATTGGTTACATATTCCTGATAAGTGACTTCAGAAGATCCGAGAATAGCTAAATCTAAATCGTGAAAAAATTTTTCCGTTTCTTTCGTTAGTTGCGCATTAACATAATCAGCTGATAGTTCAATCATCCTTTTGACTTCTAGCGCATATGAAACATCGCTATGCTCTAACCACTCATACGCAAGAGTTGCGCTTTCTATCTCATTCGTTTGAGATGCGGAATCGTAGATAACGTCATGGAACCATATTGCAAACTCAAGTTTGTCTTTGGTTTCTCCCACAACTGGCAAACCGTCCAATAAATTGAGACATGAGTAGACATGGTTCATCGTGTGGTAGTGACGGTGCGGTTCATTGTACGCGTCAATTAATTTGTTACACATCGATACAGCCTCATTGATCCGAATATGGCTTCTATAGCAAAGATCAAACCAACGATGCGTTGGATCAAAATTTTGTTCAGGCATAAGGAAACAATAGTTCCATCGTTTCTGTTGTGGGGAAAGTAGACTGGATTTTTGAGATGTAAAAAGGGTCACACAGTTAGCCCATAAATCCTGTCTGGCGGTACGGTCAATATAGGAAAAAAGAAAAAAGCACATGCCAGGAGGCGCAGACGCAATGGCGCAAACAACAATACGAAAAGGNCCCGATCCTATTCGTAAAAAGCAAAAGCAACTTCCTTTTCCTTTGAANATTTATCAAAGTGCAGTAGGAAAAAAGTGGGCCATGGCGGTAAGCGGCGTCGTTCTGCTCGGCTTTGTCGTCACACACATGATCGGCAACCTTCACCTCTACGAAGGCCCATTGGAGATTCACGAATATGCTGAGACGCTGAGAAATCTCGGAACAGATATTATTCCAAGAACTTGGCTCCTGTGGGGTGTGCGCCTTTTGCTCATCGCTGCCTTTGCTGTGCATGTCCACTCGGCCTACTCACTGAAAGAAGTAAGTCGGAAATCGAATATCAAGTCAAATTTCACCGACGGCAACAAGAAATATGCCTCTTCGCAAGATTTCGTCGCAGCTAACTATGCCAGCCGCACAATGCGCTGGACCGGACCTATCGTTCTCCTCTACCTTTTCTTCCACTTAGCTGATTTAACGTGGGGATGGTTCAGTAAAGACTGGGTTCTAGGAGACCCATACAACAACATTGTTGTCTCAATGGGCAACATTGGTGTTGCACTCATTTACGTAGTAGCAAACATTGCNCTTGCGATACATATCTACCATGGAACTTGGAGCCTTTTCCAAAGCCTTGGAATNAATAGTCCGAAAATTAATAAAGCACGTCGCTCAATCGCCAAAGGGCTAGCAGGAATAATCTTGATCGGTAACCTCAGCTTCCCGATAGCAGTTACCGCTGGGTTAATTGATCAAGACAACTGCGAAGCCCCATGCGGCATTACGGCATACGAAGCTGAAAAGGAGGCAAAAGAATGATTGGAGAAATCAATTCCAAAATTCCCGAAGGGCCCATTGCAGACAAATGGTCCANCCATAAATTNGACATGAAACTCGTAAATCCAGCCAACAAGAGGAAGTTCGAAGTTATTGTTGTCGGAACAGGCTTAGCAGGTGCCTCTGCAGCGGCAACACTCGGNGAATTAGGTTACAAAGTTAAAGCCTTCACATACCATGACAGCCCAAGAAGAGCGCACAGTATCGCTGCACAAGGCGGAATCAACGGTGCTAAAAACTATCAAAACGATGGCGACTCTGTCTATCGGTTGTTCTACGACACAGTTAAAGGCGGCGACTATAGAAGTCGAGAAGCCAATGTTCACAGACTTGCTGAAGTATCTCTNAATATCATTGACCAATGCGTTGGACAAGGAGTCCCATTTGCTCGCGAATATGGAGGTCTTCTAGATAACCGATCCTTCGGTGGAGCTCAAGTAAGTCGAACATTCTACGCCCGAGGCCAGACAGGACAGCAACTACTTCTCGGAGCTTACTCTGCGCTAATGAGACAAGTTGGTGCTGGCTCTGTCGAAATGCATACACGAACCGAGATGTTGGACCTTATCGTGCACGATGGTGCTGCACGAGGAATAGTTGTGAGAGACCTAATCACAGGAGACGTCCGAAGCCACACAGCACATGCAGTAGTTCTTGCTACTGGCGGATACGGAAATGTGTACTACTTATCAACCAATGCAATGGCTTGTAACGTCACAGCGGGGTGGAGAGCTCATCGACGTGGGGCTCTATTTGCGAATCCCTGTTACACACAAATTCATCCCACGTGCATACCAGCAAGTGATGAATTCCAATCAAAATTAACGTTGATGTCAGAATCTCTACGAAATGATGGACGAATATGGGTTCCTAAAAGCCATGATGAATCTAGATTAGTGTCTGACATACCTGAAGATCAACGCTACTACTACCTAGAAGAAAAGTACCCTGCTTTCGGAAACCTTGTCCCACGGGATGTCGCGTCAAGAAACGCTAAAACAGTAGTTGATCAAGGACTTGGTGTAGGGCCGCTCAAAAATGGTGTCTACCTTGATTTCGCTGACGCCATTAAGCGAGATGGTGAGGACGCTATTCGCGCACGGTATGGAAACTTGTTCCAAATGTACGAACGAATCACAGGCGAAGACCCCTACCAATCACCAATGAGAATATACCCTGCGACACATTACACAATGGGCGGTTTATGGGTTGATTACGAACTGATGAGTAACGTACCTGGCCTATTCGTGGTAGGCGAAGCGAACTTCTCAGACCATGGAGCTAACCGACTAGGAGCCTCAGCGTTAATGCAGGGACTTGCTGATGGATACTTCGTTCTTCCATACACAATAGGAAATTACCTCGCTCCTCTCTTGGGTGAAAGCACTCTGGACGAAAGCGACCCGGCATGCGCAACTGTGGTAAACGATGTGGCAGAACGTACGCAAAAGTGGCTTTCTGTCAACGGGACTCGCTCTGTTGACTGGTTCCATAGAGAACTCGGCAAGCTAGTTTGGAATTTCATTGGGATGGAAAGAGATAAGAATGGTTTAGAAAAGGCACTATCCGAAATTCCTTCACTACGAGAAGAGTTCGAAAAAGACGTCAGGGTTCTCGGCACAGCCGATAACCTCAATACCTCACTTGAAAAAGTTGGCAGGGTTGCTGACTTCTTTGAGCTAGCAGAACTGAAAGCTCGAGATGCGCTTGAACGTAACGAATCATGTGGTGGCCATTTCCGAACTGAAAGTCAAACGCCTGAAGGCGAGGCATTACGTGATGATGAAAACTACGCTCACGTCGCTGCTTGGGAATGGGGAGGAACCTCCGACTCAGCAGTAAGACACACAGAAGAATTGGTCTTCGACAACGTCCCGTTGACGCAAAGGTCATACAAGTAGGAGAACGCCATGGAAAATACAATGACATTAACNCTAAAAGTGTGGCGCCAAAATGGACCCGCTGAAACAGGGCGATTTGAAACATACGAAGTGNACGAGATAAGTCCAGACATGTCTTTTCTTGAAATGTTCGATGTCTTAAACGAGAATCTCATTAACGACGGTGAGGAGCCAGTAGAAATTGCCAGTGATTGCCGTGAAGGAATATGCGGCACCTGTGGATGCATGATCAACGGACAGGCTCACGGACCCGAGAAAGCCACTGCAACATGCCAACTTCACATGAGAAAGTTCANTGATGGTGACACAATCATCGTTGAACCGTGGCAAGCTGCTTCATTTCCTGTCATNAAGGATTTAGTTGTTGATCGATCTCCACTAGATCGCATCATCGAAGCTGGAGGATACATTACAGTTCCTACAGGTTCCGCACCTGATGCAAACCTAATTCCAGTTCCTAAAGATGCCGCGGATACTGCTTTCGATGCTGCAGCGTGCATTGGCTGCGGAGCNTGCGTGGCTGCATGCCCCAACTCTGCAGCCCAACTCTTCACATCTGCGAAGGTTCAACATCTCAACCTACTGCCACAAGGTCAGCCTGAACGATGGTCAAGAACCGAGGACATGGTTGAGACAATGGAAGAATATTTCGGTTCTTGCACTAACCATGGAGAATGCCATGAAGCCTGCCCGAAAGAAATACCTTTGGATTTCATCGCTTATACCAACCGCGATTACATAAAATCCAAGCGAAAAAACCGCAAATTGTTAGGACAGAGTTCCTAAATTCTCACTTTTGAAACCACTCAAAGGTCAAATTTGATTTAAGAGAGAGATAGTTCTACCCCAGGCAGTCTCGGCGGCTAAGGAATCAAATGTTCCTAACACGTCTTCTTCATTCGCAAAGGCATGGCCTGTGCCTTCATAAATATGGAAAGTCACATCTTTCCCNTGCTCCTGCAACTGCTTTTCAAGATCTTGAACCGCTTCGGGAGGGAAAAAATCGTCGTGAGCAGCAAAGTGCCCCTCAANTTTCGCGGAAAGACTGTCCCAATTTACTGATGGATCGCCAAGGGGAGCTCCATAATATGGGGCTGCGACTCCTACTCGGTTACCCTCTTGAGCCGTTATAAGCAATGTCAACATACCGCCCATACAGAAACCGATTACGCCTACCTGCTCGCTTGAGCATGCATCGTGTGACAAAAGATAATCAATGGCGCCTGACATGTCGCGAGCTGCTCTCTCTGGTGGCAAGGTTGTCATCAGCTCGCCTGCCTTATCCATTTCGGTATGTTGTGCAAATTCACCATGATACAAATCTGGAGCAAGTGCAGTGAACCCTTGATCTGCA
The DNA here is from genome assembly GCA_002712415.1 of Actinomycetota bacterium. Lineage (GTDB taxonomy): Bacteria > Actinomycetota > Acidimicrobiia > Acidimicrobiales > UBA8592 > UBA8592. The sequence continues at coordinate 14,866 of PATO01000020.1, forward strand.
AGCCGGTCGCAGATACCTTTAATTTGAGGAACCAAACCCCACCATTCTTGCAAAACTAAGACCCCAGTGCCTNTACCTAACTGCGCTTCAGCAAGATANCCAGCAGCTTGCGTGCCATTTACTGGGAAGTTAACCATTTCTCCGTTCATGCATCTCCAATTCGTAAAAATTTCTANCTCTACAATTAGTAAAGAGATTCCATAAGCGCAAGTAAGCCGAAGNGTTTAAGTTACTTTCTTACAGGCGAGCCAGGCTTCATGTCTTTCTGANGTTCGCCATCCCTCATCTACATGGAGGATTTCCATACCGGTAAGATTCTNGCTTATCTCAAATATTTCTGAAGGGTCGAGTAGGAATCGTTCGCTTGGATGCTGGTGACGCTCTAAATTTTTCTTCGTTGGTTGGGCGAACAAAAGTATTCCTTGCGGGTTTAGNTACTNATTCGNTGTCTGCAAAACGCCTCTATTGAGGAAAAGGGTNAGGAGCGCTATATCCCATGTTCGTTCTGGTGGAAGAAGGTTNTTCTCAATGTCCCAATATATGCATTCAAGTTCCACTTNTTGAGATTGNGCGCTCTTCGNTGCNTGGTTAAGGGCAACTGAACTGATATCAATCACAGACGTTGTGTAACCTTTCTTAGCGAACCAAAGAGCATTCCTTCCATTCCCTCCCGCTATGTCAACACAAGTCCCTTGATTCGGAAGGTATTGTTCAAATTCTTCGAGAAATTCTGAGGGAGGATTCAGAACCGGATTATCGCTGTANCGTTTGTCCCATAACTCTTCTGAGTCATTCATCGCGATGTTACTTTGACTGGGACTGCCTCGTACCCTCGCAATGTGAGTCGTCCACGTTGTTTTAAATCGCCAGCCTGTTCAATGGTTTTGAATCGTCTGATTAAACCGTCAAACATTTCTTGCCCTTCTGTCCGAGCAAGATTGGCGCCTAAACAGTAATGGATACCTGAAGCGAAACTGAGCGGTTGGCCCTCATTTCGCCGGATTTGGAAATCATCTGGATTTGTGAACCTTGCCGGGTCACGGTTAGCTGCCCCGATGAGAGTAACTATTTGGCTACCTTTCGGTAATTTAAGATCAGGTATTTCAGTATCTTCGAGGGCTGTTCGTCCATCTAATTGCACAGGGCTATCCCANCGAAGCATCTCTTCAACGGCGGATTCAACATATTCTTGGTTGTTCCATAACAATTCCATTTGATCTGGGTGTGCGAAAAGAGCTCCTAATCCATTTCCTATGAGGTTTTGTGTTGTTTCCATTCCTGCAGCGAATAAAAGAATTACTGTGCTTACGACTTCAGCTTCTGAAATACGATCNCCGCTTTCTTCTACTTCTNTGAGGGCTGACATAAGGTCATCTTTCGGTTGTGCTTTACGTTCCTCTAGAAGNGCGGTGAAATATTCTCCCATTTCTGTAAAAGCCGCTGTAGATGCTTTGAGTTCTTCCAAAGAAGGTGCTGCCTCAAGCGAAGCAACACCTGCGGTCACCAGAGGTCTGAAGTATTCCCAATCTGAGCGTGGAACGCCGACTAGTTCACCTATGACATTAACTGGAAGAAANCCAAGTATTTCCATTGCGTCTCCCTCACCGNCATCGGCAAGGTTATCAAGGCAGTCTTCGGTAAGTTCTTTTATACTGTCTCGCATAGATTCGACGCGCCGTGGGGTAAAGGCTCTACTGACCAACCCTCTCAGGCGAGTGTGATCAGGAGGGTTGAGGAAAAGCATCGATGGCGATGAGTNACTTCTATTTGCACTAATTTGTTCCCGATAGGCTTGGACTTCTTCGGATTCTTCTCTGGGTAAAGCGGTACCTCCAGGGCCTTCTCTATTATCTTTCCCTAACCGGTTATCACGAAAAACCATTCTGCAATCCTCATAACGCGAAAGGAAGATCGCTCCTGATGAACTTCGAAATACTGGTGATTCATCTCTGAGCTTTTTGTACCAAATAGCAGGGTCCGCGATTCCCTCATCCGTGAGGAAAAGGTTCAAAAGGTATTGGTCACCTTTACTCATNTCTTCACTTGAATTACTTTGCACCATAGAAACTCCATTATCACAATAGCTAGAAAGTTGGACTTTCATTAAATTGATGGTTTATTTGAGAGTGAAGCAGACAGGCTAGACCATATCTCCTCTAAGCTGTATTGGGTTCTATCATCTTGATGGGTGGCCATGACTGAAGACACATCTGTATTTCGGGTAATAACACGTAACGTGTTACGGGGTTCTTTCATGGGAGCAGCAGATGCTGTTCCTGGTGTATCAGGTGGGACAATAGCTCTGTTGCTTGGAATTTATGAGCGTCTTCTTCAAAATATCCATCACTGCACAGACTTAGCTATTTCGATACTGCGAATTGATACGGCGGCTACGAAAAGATCTCTCCTATCTATAGAGTGGCGTTTTTTATTGTCGCTCTTATCTGGAATCATTATTGCTTTTGTTTTATTGGCTCAAATCATTGAGCGTCTCCTTGAGAATTACCCAACTTCTATGGCGGGTTTATTTTTCGGACTTGTTCTAGCATCAATCATTGTTGCAGGATTCATGATCCATACTTGGAATATTCCCAGTGTTTTATTGGGAGTTGCNACGGGAATCGGAGTGTTTGTCTTGCTTGGAGTTCGTGCAGGCCCGGTTCAAGAGCCGAGCTTATTAGTTTTTTTCTTTTCAGGGGCGATTGCAATCAGTGCGATGATACTTCCGGGAATATCGGGGTCATTTTTTCTATTGATGATTGGTATGTATGGGTCTTTAATAGAAGCCGTAAATGAACGTTATTTGGGAAAACTTTTGATTTTCGGTCTCGGAGCGGTGTTGTCGCTGAGTTTATCTGCGCGGTTATTGAATTGGATTTTGAGAAATTATCGTGATTCTGTTTTAGCTCTTCTTATCGGACTTATGATCGGAAGCCTCCGCGTAATTTGGCCCTGGCCCAACGGTGTTGGGGTTATCAGCGAAGAAGAAAATGAAATTATTGAAGGTTNNGCGCTTGCATGGCCTTCCTCTTTTGGAGCTTTCATTTGGCCGCTCGTATTTGGACTGACTGGTTTCATTATTGTAATTTTTATTTGGAATCTAAGCCGGAGTGATAAGTGATTCACGTATTGATTAACCAATTGGCAAGGCGTGGGAAAGGAGCGAAAGCTGCGAATTTGATCTTTCGCTGTTTAGATGAGTTGGGTGTCGACTATGCACTCGTACCTGGTGGGACACTTCTGGAAGTGAAAAATAATTTACAAGAACTTGTAGAGCAGGGTGCAGAGAGAATACTTGTGGCTGGTGGTGATGGGATCATTCACCATGCCATCCAATCAATTGCAATAACCGATACCGTATTAGGAATTATCCCAATAGGGACCGGCAATGACTTTTGCAGAGCGTTAGCGATTCCGACAGNAATTGAGGAAGCGGTTACGGCATCATTAGAAGAACCCGCCTCGATTGATTTATTGAAAGTGAACGACCGGTGGGTTGCGTCTGTTATGACTTTTGGGTTTTCCAGTGATGTGAATGTACGTGCTGAGGGGATGCGATGGCCGACTGGTCCGAGTAGATATACAGTTTCAACCTTGACGTCACTGCGTTCGCTATCTAGNCAAACTGTGAACTTCTCGGTAGACGATATCCTCTTTGAACGTGAAGTTTCACTCTGGAATATCGCTAATACGAGTGATTTTGGGGGTGGAATGAAAATTGCACCCTCAGCGAACCCATTTGATGGGATCGCTAATTTAACNCTTGTGTCAAAGGTAGGACGCTTTGAATTATTGCGTTTCTTTAGGAGAGTGTTTAGCGGCTCGCATATGAGTCATCCCAAAGTTGAAGGGTTNGAGGGAAAACGAATTGTGCTTGAAACTGCAGGCTTAGGGTTATGGGCTGACGGTGAATTTATAGNTGAATCCCCTGCGATTATTGATTTAGTACCGAACGCTATACAACTTGCGGGATGTAGGGATAATCTTGACTATGGGAAGTGATGAAGTGGAGTGGGTGTCTGAGCTCCAGAACAATCTTTTGTTATACACTTCGCCTAGTCTTGANGAAGAGTTAACCATCCAATACGANGTTGCTAATTCTGATGGCAGGATTGAAAGCTTTTACTGCGTGATCGGGGCAACAGCAAAAACGTCTTCTGGGGCAGCCGAGTCAGCTGATGTTATCTTTAGTTTGGATAAAGAAACTGCAGTTTTGATCCATCGAGGGGAATTGACTACGGAAGAAGCTTTTCTCAAAGGGTTACTTCGTTTGTCTGGTGAGGTTGAACGATTGATAGAAGCATTCCCGAGCTTCACNCAAAAGTAGGCTTTAAATTAGTCCTAAGCTNGCAACTGTTTCGCGTTCGGAGACGAGTTCATCTGCTGAAGTGTCAATTCTACTGCGACTGAAATCGTCGATTTCTAACCCTTGAACAATTTCGTAATCNCCATCTTTACAGGTGACTGGGAAAGAGGAAATAATTCCCTCAGGAATACCGTAACTTCCATCGGATGGAATAGCCATTGATACCCAATCGCCGTCGGGTGTTCCGAGTGTCCAGTCACGCATGTGATCAATAGCTGCATTTGCGGCAGAGGCTGCTGATGAGGCTCCTCTGGCCTTAATTATTGCAGCTCCTCGTTGTTGCACAGTCGGAATAAAGTCATTCTCCAGCCATTGCATGTCGTTTATTGTGTGTGCCACGGATTTTCCGTTAACTTCGCAGTTGAAAAGATCTGGGTATTGGGTTGCTGAATGGTTTCCCCATATTGTCATTTTTTTCACATCACTAACTTGAACACCCAACTTTGAGGCAACTTGAGTTTGAGCACGATTNTGGTCAAGTCGNGTCATAGCGGTGAACTGTCTTGGGTTNATCCCGGAAGCAGAGGATTGCGCTATTAAGGCATTTGTGTTTGCTGGATTTCCGACTACGAGGACTTTGATATTTTCGTTGGCATTTTCTGCAATCGCTTTGCCTTGAGGGCCGAAAATTCCTCCATTAGCTTCCAAGAGGTCGGCCCGTTCCATACCATCTCTTCGTGGCATTGCTCCAACTAGCAGACCGTAATTACTCTCTGCAAACGCCACATTTGGGTCATCTGTTTTGACAACTCCTTCAAGTAACGGGAAGGCACAGTCATCAAGTTCCATATGTACTCCATCTAGAGCACCTAANGCTGGGGTAATTTCCAATAGACGAAGGACGACTGGTTGGTCGGTGCCAAGCATTTGCCCGCTTGCGATTCTAAANAGCANTGCGTAGCCAATTTGTCCTGCTGCTCCAGTTACGGTTACGTGTACAGGTGTTTTACTCATATCAACCTCTTTAAGTTCATCAAGAGATTACCTAAAAGTTGATACCNTTTGGCTAATCCTCAAGGAGTTGNGNAAAGTTTTATCTATACGGCTTGNGTGTTNCCCATCCACGTATTGTGCAAGTCTGCATAAATTCCGTTTTGTGTGGATAGTTCTTGATGGGTTCCTGTTTCGACGATTTTCCCTTGATCAAAAACGAGTATGAGNTCCGCTTTTTCTGCCGTGCTCAAACGGTGAGCAACCGAAATTGTTGTACGTCCTTGAGATAAACGCTCCAAAGCACTGACAAGCGCTACTTCTGTTTCGGGATCAACTGCGCTCGTTGCTTCGTCAAGGATGAGAAGACCGGGGTTTGCCAGTTGAGCTCGTGCGAGTGCAACAAGTTGGCGTTCACCTACCGAAATTCTTTCACCTCTTGAACCTGTTTGTGTGTTGATGCCGTCTGGAAGTTTATTNAGCCAGTCAGTAAGGCCTAGAGAATGAAATGCTGTTTGAATTTCTTCTTCGCTTGCATGTGGTTTACCAAATGAAACATTTTCTCTTATTGTTTGGTCAAAGAGAAATCCGTCTTGTGGAACCATTTGTATGGATGAGTGTCGTGATCCAGCGTCTATTTCGTGGATCGGTANGCCATTGATAGTTATCTGCCCGCTTGTGGGGTCAGCTATGCGTGCTAGTAGTTTGACGAACGTTGTTTTTCCTGAGCCAGTTTCTCCGACGACAGCGACGTTTGTTCCGGCAGGTATTTGAATGCTTATGTCGTCAAGAACTTGGCTTCCCGTCCGATATCTGAAGTTGACGTTGTTGGNTTCAATCTCGAGTGCTCCGGGTTTGAGCTTTTCGCCGCTTTCAGGTTCGTGAACTTCTATTGGGACATCGAGGACAGAAAGTATTTTCCACCATCCTGCTAAGGCTGTCTGTGTTTGATCAAGGACTTCCCCTAACTCCCATATTGGTGCGATCAGAATCGTTGTTAGGAATACGAAAGCGATCATTTCTCCTGATGTGAGTCCCATTTCGGGCCCTAGGTAAGATCCTGCGACTATGACCCCAGCTATAGATAGAGCACTGAATGTGTCCATAACTGGTGCAAGTAAAGCGAAGAATTTGTGTGCCCTTATTTGGCGCCGGTACTGGTTTTGATTGGCNTTTTCTAACTTTGATCTNATTGAGTTCTGGTATCCGTATGAGCGGATAACTGGGGCTGCCGTAACTGCTTCAGAGGCCTGTCCCAGTGTTTCCGATACTGCTTCGCGCACTTCTCTGTACTTGAGAAATTGTTGTTGTTGGATTGCTTTAAGAATCGGGATGATNGGGAGATAAATTGCNATCACAACTAAGGTCAGTTGCCAACTGTATATAGCCATGACGGTGAGTGTCCCAACGATTATGACTGAGTCAACTATCCANGCGATTGCTCCCCACTGCGCGAATTGCGAGAGGGTNTCAATGTCACTTGTTACTCGTGCTGTCAGAATTCCTTTTCTTGCTTCTTGATGGTCGGCGAGGCTGAGGCGGTGAAGATGTCGGAAAACTCTTACTCTAAGNTCAAGAATAGTTGTTTCAGCGACTCTAACGAGACGATTATATGTGGCGCGTTGAGCGAAAATCACGAACGAAACAATAAGGAAAGCAATNGCACACGAAATATATATGAAGTTTGAACGTAGCCCTTCTTCTTCGCGAAGCCCTTGATCTAAGATCTGCTGAATTAAAACTGGTATAGCTAAAGATCCGGCGGCAACTATTAGNGCCATGAGTACCGTGAGGCTGGCTCCAGTTCGTAACTCGGGGCTTACCTGTAATCCCCGTTTCAGAACTATCAAAGCGCCAGTCTTCGACTCATCTTCTGCTTCGTGCAATGAGGCTGTTTCACTCTTTTGAGAGGAAATTTCTCCTCTAGTATTTCTTCGTGAGTGGCGGGATTGGCTCATGAGTCCACTCCTGCTTTTTCATACGCCTTTGCGAGTGATACATACGCTTCTAGTCGCATTAATTCTTCGTGGGATCCTGTTCCCTCAATCACACCGTTATTAAGAAAAATAACTCTGTCAGCAAGCTTTATTGTGGATAAACGGTGAGCGACAATAACGAGGCTTATATTTTTNCGGGTCTTGAGGCCATCTAGAATCCGCTTTTCAATAACAGGGTCAACTGAGGACGTTGAGTCATCTAAGAAAATGATTTGTGGGTTGCCTATCAGCGCTCGCGCTAGAGTGACGCGTTGACGTTGGCCACCTGACAATGTGACGCCTCGTTCTCCTAGTAGCGTATTGAGCCCATCAGGAAGACGTGAGATGAAATCGTTAGCCTGAGCGATTTCTATTGNCTCATGCAATTCACGATCTGTGAATTGCCTGCCCAGAAGGATATTTTCTTTCACCGTATCAGCGAACAGAAATGACTCTTGGAAAGCGATGGTTAATGTTTTTGTCCTGTCTGAAGGCTCAATATCATTTAGTGGGGTATTTGAAAGATATATATTCCCAGATGTTGGCTGCTGTAAGCTCCCGACTAAGTCTGCGATTGTTGATTTTCCTACTCCAGTAGGGCCTACGAGTGCAACAACCTCCCCGCTTTCTACTGCGAAACTGATGTTGTTGAGAATAAGTTGGTCATCATATCTCGCTTCAACATTTTCGAGCCTTAAGCTAGTTNGTTCTGCACTAATTGCATTGGTNCCTTGGTGTTGATNTTGAGATGATTCTAGGTTTAGAACTTCATCAATTCTGTCTAGAGCAACTACCGATCGGGGTAGTTCTTCGAAAAATATTCCAGCTATTCGGACNGGAAATGCGAGTATCCCGAAGAGTGCGATTGCGCTGACGAGCTCTCCGATTGTGAGCGACCCTTTNTCAATTAGCCATGTTCCTATCATTAAAAGTGCTATCACCCCTANGTTAGGGAGCGCATAAATAGCTGGTTCAAAGATTGCTCGAAGTCGACCTACGCTTATGCGATGTTTTCGAATTTTTTCGGCAGATTTTCGAAGTCGTTCTACTTCTTGCTCTCCTCTACCTAGTGATTTAACAACTAATATTCCATCAAAGCTCTCGTGTACTAATGATGAGGTATTCCCTACGGCCTCCTGAACTGAAGATGCTGGTGTAACAACTCTTTGAGAGTAGGTCTTATTCATTGCTGCTAACAACGGAAATAGCACTAACGCTATCAGCGCTATAGTTGGGTGAATAAGGAAAAGATTTACGAGAGCGACAATGGCGAGAAAGAATGTTCCGATAGTAAATGCGAGAGGCATCAAAGCGAGTGAGGCAATCATCATGTCATTGTCTGCGTGGGCAAGGAGTTCGCCTGGAGATTTTTTTCTATGAAAAGACATTGGTAGATCAAGATATTGGTTAAAGAGTTGACGTCGCCAGTGAAGCTCTGTTCCATAGCGAGCTCCTGCAAGGAAATAGCGTCGTAAAAAAGCACCAAGGCCTCGTACTAGCCCTACGGTAATAATGAAGGTGAAAGCGAGCCAGAGNTCTCGGTTGTCTAGCGCATTGTTATCTAGGTTGGGGATGATTACATCATCGGTTGCGTACCCTAGAACGCGAGTCAGCACTACGGCTGCAATAGAGAAGAGGCATGCTCCAGTGATTGCAATTGCGTGTGAGAAAGGGCGAAGCTTTAGTGATCTAGATATGAGTTTTAGTCCACGTCTGAACTGTNTTTTGTCGAAACCTTCAATTTCTGTAACTGGTGGTTGCATGTATTAGCCACCTGAGGCTTTTAGATCTTGAGACGTTAATTCCANGAGGAATTTAATCGCCTTGGGCTTGGGGTTTAAAGTCTATCAACAATGGCTGAAGCAAATTCAGAACATTTTACTTCTGTTGCTCCATCCATCAACCGGGCAAAGTCGTATGTAACGATTTTTTCACCAATTGTTTGCTCGACAGCCTTGATGATGTCATCTGCTGCATCTCTCCATCCAAGATGCTCAAACATGAGGACTCCGGATAGAAGAACAGATGATGGGTTGACTTTGTCTTGGCCAGCGTATTTAGGGGCTGTTCCATGAGTTGCTTCAAAGATTCCGTGCCCCGTGACGTAGTTGATATTAGCTCCTGGAGCTATTCCTATTCCACCTACTTGTGCNGCGAGAGCGTCGGATAGGTAATCACCATTGAGATTCATCGTTGCGATTACATCAAACTCTGCTGGTCTGGTTAAAACCTGCTGGAGAGCGATATCAGCGATTGCATCCTGAACAAGGATTTTATCACCGGGATCTCCTCCGCAGTCATCCCAGCCTACGGCAACATCATCAAATTCTTCTTTGACAAGTTCATATCCCCACTTTTGGAATGCTCCTTCTGTGTACTTCATGATGTTGCCTTTGTGAACCCAGTGAANGTTTTTTTTCCCGCGATCAACAGCGTATTTGATTGCTGCTCGTTGGAGCCGTTGAGAACCNGTTCGAGAAATTGGCTTTATTCCTAATCCTGAATCTTCACTTATTTCTCTTCCGAAGACTTCTTTGATCATCTCACGGATTATTTCTGCTTCGGGTGAGCCAGCTTCGGCTTCTATTCCTGCATAGATGTCTTCTGTGTTTTCTCTGAAGATCACCATGTCAACAAGTTCTGGTTGTTTCACTGGTGANGGTACGCCTTCAAACCATCTGACTGGGCGTAGGCACACGTAGAGGTCCAGAAGTTGGCGTAATGCAACATTGAGGCTTCTGAAGCCTCCTCCGATAGGAGTTGTGAGTGGTCCTTTGATGCCNATTAGNTATTCTTCAAAAGTGTCAACTGTCTGTTGTGGTAGCCAGTCTCCAGTTTCGTTGAATGCTTTTTCTCCTGCGAGAACTTCAATCCATTCAATTGTTCGACCATATTTTCCGGCAGCTGCGTCAAGAACAAGTTTTGCGGCGGGCCAGATATCTATTCCTGTGCCATCACCTTCAATGAAAGGAATTATTGGGTTGTCAGAGACATTGAGTGTGTGGTCATCATTTATTGTAATTTTGTCTGCCATATAGCCTGATTGTAGAGGAAATCTGATGAGTTACTTAAATGATAAGAAAAAAAGTCTAAAAGATATCTAGGGTTTTCTCTGCAGCTTGAACTGTATTTGCCATAAGGAACGCTCGAGTCATGGGACCTACTCCCCCGATTCTTGGTGATAACCATCNAGCAACNTGATNNACTTCATCTGCGACNTCCGANAGTAGTTTTTTCCCTTCGAAGCTNACACCTGCCGCTACGACTGCTGATCCGGGTTTAACCATGTCTGCTTTGATCATGTGGGGTGANCCNGCTGCNGCGATNANAATATCNGCTTGTTTTGTATNNATACTAATGTCTTCNGTTCCNGTATGAGCCACGGTNACNGTTGCGTTNGCGTTTGTTCTTTTNAGCGATAAAAGNTTTGCTAANGGNCTTCCGATTGTTAAGCCTCGTCCGACNATTACGACATGTTTNCCTNTGATAGGNACNTCGTATTGTTCNAGNAAATATTGTATTCCTGCAGGNGTGCAGGCTAGTGGGGCTGGGATTCCTTGCACTAATTTTCCCAGGTTGACTGGATGTAAGCCATCTGCATCCTTTTCTGGCAGTACATGGAGAAGGGCTGCTTCATAGTCAAGATCTCCTGGGAATGGGTATTGGATTATGAAGGCATGGATGTGGGGATTGTCATTGAACGTTTCTATGGCTTCGATTATTTCTTCTTGGGTGGTGGATGCTGGAAGGTTTATTTCTTCCGAGTGCATTCCGAGTTCTTTGCAATCTCGGTGTTTCATCGCAATATAGTTCTTTGGTGGGCCATCGT
>PATO01000021.1 GCA_002712415.1 Actinomycetota bacterium
GGTGTAGTCACAGGATGGGGAACAGTTGACGGACGTAAAGTATTTGTCTTCAGCCAAGATTTCACAGTAATGGGTGGTGCGTTAGGAGAAGTATTCGCTGAAAAAATTCACAAAGTAATGGATCTAGCGTTAGCAACCGGAGCCCCAATGATAGGACTCAACGATGGAGCTGGTGCCCGGATCCAAGAAGGGGTCGTAAGCTTAGACAGCTATGGAGGAATATTCCATCGAAACGTGCAATCCTCTGGAGTAATCCCACAAATCAGCGTAGTGCTAGGTCCCTGTGCTGGTGGTGCAGTCTACAGCCCAGCTATGACTGACTTTATTTTCATGGTGAGAGAGAAATCACATATGTTCATTACTGGTCCCGATGTTGTCAAAACAGTAACCGGTGAAGAGGTCACACTAGAAGAACTCGGAGGAGCATCAAGTCACGCAAGTAAATCCGGAGTGGCAACATTCGTCAGCGATAGCGAAGAGGAAGTACTTGACGCAGTTAAAACCCTTCTCACATTTCTTCCCAGTAACAATATGGAGGAGCCACCATCACTTGAATCAACAGATGACCCGGAACGTCTCTGCCCTGAACTCGCTGACATAATGCCAGACAGTCCCAATCTCCCCTATGACATGAGAGAAATAATAGGGTCAATAGTGGACGATGGAGAATTCATGGAATATTTCCCTTCGTGGGCTCAAAGCATCGTATGCGGTTTTGCGCATCTTGATGGCAATGTCATAGGAATAGTTGGAAATCAACCACTTGTACTTGCAGGAGTATTAGATATTGAATCTTCATCAAAAGCCGCACGCTTTGTTCGAACATGCGACGCATTTAACATTCCCTTACTAACACTCGTTGATGTACCTGGATTCCTACCTGGAGTAGATCAGGAATACGGAGGAATCATCCGACACGGGGCAAAGCTCCTGTACGCATACTGCGAAGCAACAGTTCCCCGCATACAGGTCATTACTCGAAAAGCATATGGAGGCGCATATGTTGTCATGGACTCAAAGTCAGTAGGGTCCGACCTTTCATTTGCTTGGCCGACAGCTGAATTAGCTGTAATGGGCCCCCAAGGAGCAGTTGAAATTCTTCACAGAAGAGAACTTCAATCCGCAGCAGATCCTGAAGCTAAAAAAACTGAATTAGTGGATGACTATACTGAACGGTTCGCCAACCCCTATATTGCAGCAGAACGTGGTTATATCGATGATGTTATTGATCCAGCAGAGACAAGACGAAAAGTAATTGCAGGATTCTCTGTATTGAAATCAAAACGCGAAGACTTACCACAACGAAAACATGGCGTGATTCCTCTATAGATCAATGACTGAAGAACCGCTATATATAAAAATTACGCCTGAACCAAACGAGGATGAGAGAGAAGTAATTCTCAAAGCCTTTAAGCAACTGTGGCCGAAAGACGAAAAGACACCTATTTCATACAAATGGAGATTCAGTGGAAGATGGTGGGCTGATAAATCTAACCCACGGTCTCTGCACCGTTCGTGGAGAAATTAGAACCCGCAGACAAACTGTTACCTCACAATCAAACTAAAATAGTGAGCGTGTACATAAAAAAAATAGAGTACCAAAAGGTCGTAGAAGATTTAATTTCAGATATCTATGGAAATTCTCTACTACTTTTCCCAAAAGAAAACCTTCCAACACAAATACCGCCAGCGGTAACACAACTAATAGAATGGCCTAACGTCCCGAATAACTCTAAGTTCGATTCAATTCTTTCAATAGGTAACCTTGCTTCAGAACCTGACCTGCCCCAACTTCTTTTAGAATTGAAACAGCACCTAACCAATGACTCAAAGCTTTATTTCTGCGAACGCACAAAAGTCCCCAATGGGTACAACGGGTCAGCGAAATATGACATCAGCGGAACGTTTTGGGCAAATGAATGGTCAGTAATCCGATGCGAACGTTTTCGTTTAGGAAAATCAAAGAAATCCCCCTCATATGTAACGGGAATAGCAAGAATGAAAAGATCAAGAGATCAAAATTTGTAACCGAAAATAACACGCTAAATCTAAACATAGCGAGTACCGTTTAATCACGTGAGTTTAATTATTCAAAAATTTGGTGGTACCTCTGTAGCCGATGCAGACCGGATGAAGGAAGTAGCCGATCATGTGAAAAGAACTAAAGCCCATGGACATTCAGTAGTGCTTGTCGTAAGTGCTATGGGTAAAGAAACAGATCACCTTCTTCGCCTTGCCTCAGAGGTATCACAAACCAGACCAGCCAGAGAAATGGATATGCTCATCACCGCTGGTGAACGAAAAGCAATAGCTTTAATGTGCATGGCTCTTCACGATATGGGAGTGCCAGCTGACTCGTTCACGGGAAGCCAAGCAGGATTTTTAACGGATACAAATCACCAGAATGCAAAAATACTAACAATAGACCCTCAACGAGTTCAAGAAGCTGTAGACGCCGGACGAGTTGCTGTTGTCGCAGGATCCCAAGGCGTCTCAACAGATAACAATGTAACTTTTCTCGGAAGAGGAGGCTCAGACACAACTGCAGTTGCTTTAGCTCACGCTCTAAATGCCGATGCGTGTGAGTTATATACTGATGTGCCAGGGGTCTTTACAACAGATCCAAGAGTCTGTGAACAAGCAAAAAAAATGCCATCCATAAGCTTTGATGAATTACTTGAAATGACAGCAGTCGGATGCCCGAAACCAGCTATGAGATCTGTTGAAGTCGCTCGTTCATATGGAGTTAAATTACACGTTCGCTCAGCATTTACCTGGGAACCAGGAACCTGGGTTACAAAGGAGGAAAATTCAATGGAAAAACCTATCATTTCGGCAGTTGTTCCCGATACGTCTCAGTCAAAAGTAACGGTGTCGGGGGTTCCAGATAACCCCGGAGTAGCCGCAGCCATCTTCAGGCCACTAGCCGATAGTGACGTAAATGTAGACATGATTGTCCAAAACACATCTGATGAAGGAGTAACAGATATTTCCTTTACGTTACCTACTGAACAAATGGAAATCGGTAAAGAAATAATGATGTCCGTAGCTTCAGAAATTGGGGCAGGCGAGGTCAGCACAGATGATTCAGTAGGTCGCGTATCAGTCATTGGAGCTGGAATGGCAAGCAATCCTGGCGTCGCAGCCACAATCTTTGAAACTCTTTCATCTGAGAGCATAAATATCCATATGATCTCTACATCTGCGATTCGAGTTTCTTGTGTAGTAAATAAAGCAGATATTGAAAAGGCTACGAATAAGTTGCACCAAGCGTTTGAATTGGACAAAGGGTGAGTTGTAATCGACTGGAACAAAACCCCTTCGTCACTTCATATTTCTCATACCCACGAAGGAACCTTCTTTTGGGGATGGAATAATAACGGCCCAATCAATGGGGTAGAACTCCGACGGCTAGCAGGAACATTTGTAGGTAATCGATGGGCCACGCGTGATGCTAATCTCACGACCTTCACTATAGATAATCCACTAATAAATCAGCAGTCCATTGCGGCCTTGGAAGTAAAGCCAACTGATATCTACTATCTTTTCTCAAAAAAGCACCCAAACCAGAGGTGGAGTCCCTCAATGCAATGGATGCAAAAACTTTTAAATGATTTAATACATGCAATAGGAAGTAACCTGATATTTCCTTCACTTACTCATGATGGTCTCCGTTGGAAAGCAACTTGGAATCTTCTAAATCATGAAGGTTTATCTCAACAACGAAAACAACAGTTTAAGTTAATGCCGGAAGTAGTTGGCTTTAGATCTGAGGAAGAACTCATGAGCTTTCAGAATCACGTAGTTGATGCTTCTTGCCGTCAAATTCTCCAGCATTCAAACTGGAAACCACACCTACCACGGAAACGTTCCCCTGAATTTAAGTCTCTTAGAAATATTTGTTCGGCACTGTCAGAAACATCAGGCTATTTCATCACCGACACAATCAACATAGATAACGCGCTACTTGAATTGTCGTCAAACCTTCAATATGAAAAATTATACGCTGAAACTGGAATCAAACTATCTTGCCAAATGAGGTTATTGCCAAACGATAACGACGAACCTTGGAAAATAATTTTTGAGGCATATAACANTGNATCCCCAGATAATGTTGCCACTTGGAAAGATCTCTTACATGACACAAGACGGAACTTTGAATTCGAGCTGTCTCATCATCCTGACGCGTTACGAAACTTCATGAGTGAAACTATCGACCTGATAAGTTCAAGCGTACCTGGTTTAGACCATATAGGGTTGGAGGCAACTACTGATACAGCAACGTTATCTATTGANGATGTTTCACTGCTACTTATAGATGGCATTCATATTTGTGACAGGCTGAAGGTCCCAGTTCTTGTTCCAAAAGGGTTACTTAAACAAAGTATTAGATTAGCTGCACGCGCTACTCCTAGTGAACGAGGAGGAATTACCGCAAATCTTGGAAAGGCAATGGTTGACGTTGACTGGGACTTAGCACTTGGCGACCAGTCACTTTCCGAAGATGAACTTCTTCGACTAGCAGAATCTAAAACTAACCTTGTTCAAATAAAAGGGGAATGGGTTCATATAGATAATCGGCAGGCCGAAATCGCATTAAAGGAATTAGAAAACAGAAGAGANAATGATNGCTATTTATCTCCTACAGATTTACTAAGAATTACTGCNGAGATAGGTACAGGTGAGAGTGATTCNGAATTCGAANCAGCTTTGGTTTCCTCAGNNACTNANNCAGCTGATAGCTGGCTCACTAAACTCCTTGANGGGCTACCAGANATNGACCTAACGGAGGAAAANGANTCCAGTGCATTTAATGGATCTCTTCGTCCGTATCAAAGACGAGCGCTCAGTTGGCTACAGTTTCTTAGCAGGATTGGACTTGGNGGATGTCTCGCAGATGACATGGGGTTAGGGAAAACACCAACTGCACTAGCACATATCCAATTAAGAAATTCTGAAAAGCCTAATCTTGTTATTTGCCCATTATCAGTAGTTCATAATTGGGAACAAGAGGCATCATTCTTCACACCAGATTTAAATGTTCTCGTATTGCATGGAGCAAAACGACCCGTNGGAGATGATCTTATAANTATCATCAACTCCTTCAATATCGTTGTTAGTACTTACGGCACTGCCACAAGAGATATAGAAACTCTNTCTNAGGTGAANTGGGACTTAGTCATATGTGACGAGGCGCAATTTATAAAGAACCATCAAACCCATGCAGCGANAGCAATACGTCAATTGGCTGCGGATCAGAAAATAGCGCTCACAGGTACTCCNGTAGAAAATAGGTTGTCTGAGCTCTGGTCAATATTAGATGCAGTTAATCCTGGAATGCTCGGAGGGGTAACTTGGTTCAAAGATAAGTTTGCAACACCAATAGAGCAGAAAAAGGATCAGAACGCCTTAACTAACATGCGTAAGTTGACTGACCCTTTTATCTTAAGAAGAACAAAAGATGACAAATCTCTTGTTCCTGATCTACCTGAAAAGATTGAGCAAATTGTTTGGTCACACCTCACCCCTGAGCAGGCTGGACTATACCAAGCTGTTCTTAATGATTTTTTAACAGAAGCAGAAGNGTCAGAGGGTATGAAGCGTCGCGGACTAATTCTNGCAACTTTGACGAAACTTAAACAAATCTGTAACCATCCAGCACATTTTTTAGCGGACGGAAGCGATCTTGATACACGTTCAGGAAAAGTTACACGCCTTGAAGAACTACTAACTGAAATAAACGAAGCCGGTCAGAGAGTGCTTGTTTTTACTCAATACCGTGTNATGGGCGATCTTCTATCCGAACATCTGATAAAAACAATTGGTGCGCGACCAGATTTTCTTCATGGGGGAGTCACGAGAAAAAAACGTCAAAAGATGATTGACCAATTTCAAAATGAAGAGGGACCACCTGCTCTTTTGATTTCGCTAAAAGCAGGTGGAACAGGTCTGAACCTTACGTCTGCGAACAGGGTTATTCATTTTGATAGGTGGTGGAATCCGGCAGTAGAAGATCAAGCTACTGACCGAGCATGGAGAATAGGTCAGCAAAAAACTGTTTTTGTCCACAAGTTAGTTTGTCGGGGAACACTGGAGGAAAGAATTAATCAGTTACTTATTGANAAGAAAGAACTTGCTTCTCAAAGCGTAGGTACTGGTGATGAATGGTTTACTGATATGGGAACAGACCAGCTTCGTGAAATATTTTCTCTCAATTTAGCAACGGCGGTGCAGGAATGATTAAGCCATCATCTCAGCTCGGAGAGAGTATCATGCAACTCATTTCAGCCTATACAAATTATAAAGACCCTCTCGGCCCAGGTGTAGCAATCCAACGGAAAGGAGCTGTGAGAGACTTCTTCGTTCAAAAGGGCTCGATCTCATTTGAAATACACGATAANCGGGAAAGAGCATTTGATGTTGAAATCCACACCACCCCACCATCGGAAAACGTNCGGCGAGCGGCACTTTCCGGTGACCTTCATGAAGCGGTACCAAAAGTAGCTGAAATTCAAATTCATCACGTGTGCCCTGATTGGGCAACTCCNTGCCGGCATGAGATAGCTGCGCTACTCCAGCTTTTGAAAGAATGTGAAGACGATCCCAACGTGATACTCAAATGGCGAGGTATAGAAGTCGAAAGCGAGTCAGTTGATGAAGAAGCACCAATTAAGAACGACAAGGAAATTACCTCACGAAAAAGTACAATCCAGCAACTGCGGGATACTATGCCGGGAAGATTCATAAATCTCAACGAAGAAAAGAGCAATGAATCTGTGTTATCCCCTGATATGGAGTTATTTTTTTCTTTCCCTGAGGAACACGAGCCAGCATCAAGACGTACTGCAAAACATCCAATCAGCAAAGAGATGCATGCTCCGTCAGAGGTACAAATTGATGGACAAAATATCTACCCAATCTTTGAAGATGCAATCGAAACGATTAAAGAATTTCTTGGTACGAACTAAAATTCTTACTTCGGNTGGAAAAGCCCCACAAAGGCCCGTTCTTGTGAGTACCCTCAAGGTATGAACATCGGAATAGTTGGCGCGACAGGTCAAGTCGGAACAGTAATGCGTGAAATTCTCGCGCAAAGAAATTTTCCCATTGAGTCAATCCGATTCTTTGCGTCATCTCGTAGTGCAGGAAAAGAAATAGATTTTCAAGGACAATCCATCCTTGTAGAAGATGCTGCTTCAACAAATTGGGAGAACCTTGATATTGTATTGTTTTCTGCCGGAGGACAATTATCAAAGGAGCTAGCCCCAACAGTTGCGTCTGCAGGGGCAGTTATCATCGACAATTCTTCCGCATGGAGGATGGACCCTGACGTCCCATTGGTAGTTCCCGAGGTCAACGCCCACGCCATCAAGAGTATTCCAAAGAATATTATTGCTAACCCAAACTGTACAACTATGGTGGCGATGCCAGTTTTAAAACCACTACATCTGGAAGCTGGTCTTCGTGATCTTATAGTTTCAACCTATCAAGCAACCTCAGGTGCGGGACTGGCTGGAGTTCAAGAGCTAAGCGAACAAATACGCGAAGCAGGTGATACTGCCATAGACCTAACACACGATGGACAAGCTATTACATTTCCTCCAGGGAATAGTTTCCCTGAGCCAATCGCATTTAATGTTGTTCCTTTCTGTGGCTCACTAATTGAAGATGAGTTAGAGGAAACAAACGAAGAACGCAAACTTCGCGACGAAAGTAGAAAAATTCTTGAAATTGACGATCTTTCTGTAACAGCAACTTGTGTTAGAGTTCCAGTTTATACCGGACACTCACTAGCTATAACAGCTGGGTTTCAGAATCCCATTACTGCTCAAAGAGTGAAAGATATTCTAAGTAACGTATCGGCAGTCGTTCTTGAGGATATTCCTACCCCTTTAAAATCTGCGGGTGTTGATCCAACATTCGTAGGCCGAATCAGACCAGATACTGTTCTTGAAAACGGAATTAACTTATTTCTCTCGGGCGACAATTTGAGAAAAGGTGCCGCGTTAAATGCTATTCAAATAGCCGAGTTATTGCTTAGTTAGATAAATCTTAAGGCGGATTAGTTACATATCGATCTAGGGCCTGTTCCACATCAACGCCAACTTGATTTGCTAATGAGAATACCCATGCGATGACATCNCCAAATTCATGTACTCGTTGATCATGAGTTCCTTTCCTAATTGCCTGAGCAAGTTCTCCAACCTCTTCTGCTAGCCAAGCGACGGACATTGCAATACCGCGCTCTCGATCCTTTTCTCCGTAAACATTTTCTATATGACTTTGAAATTCTGAAATCTGCATAGATACCCTTCACCTAGCTAACAAAAGACTATGTTGTGACCGTCAAAGATATGTTGACCCCTCAATAGAATCTGTGAGATAGGGTNTATTGCTTTTTTGATGTTTACAATACGCTCAGGTATGAAATACGGGTAGTGGCGCAGGTTGGTAGCGCGCCTCGTTCGGGACGAGGAGGTCGTGGGTTCAAATCCCGCCTACCCGACTAAAAACTTAGAGTAGTGACTTGGCTAGCTTTCGTAAACGAAGAGCATTAAGTGGTTTTACAAGCTCACAATCTGCTTTAGCCTCAGTGGCAATCCAAGTATCAGCCTCCCGATCTAGCAACAAGATAATTTTTAATGGTTTGAGTCTCCCTGCAGTGATTTCATGTCTGAGGTCAAGACTGGCTGCCACGCCTCCCATGTTCCCAATCTGTAAATCTAAAATAACAAGATCTGGCTCTAATTCAGCTGCTACTTCTCGGACATCCTCACCACGTGTCACCCGACTGACAGAAGTTTCTGGCCCTANTAAAGCAGCAAAAGTTTCTTCTGCAGTTTCATCAGAATCAGTAGCAAGGAGAACTTTANNCATAGTTAAACATTATCCTCGAAATACCTTAAGCTCTATTCACACTGTAAAGAATGGTCATTTATCTTCATCAAATGGGCTATACAAACACGAATTCTCGCTTTAGTATTGCCCCAAGCAAACTTTGTCATTAGAGAGGAGATCTNTGTTAGAAATCAACATCGAAGGTAATTCAGATTTCTCAATGTGTCGTCCCTCAGGGGAAATTGACGCTTATACCGTTGATGAATTCAGAGATGCTTTGAGTTCACTCGCAACAGTATCAAAGTTACTTATTGATCTCAGCGACGTGCCATTCATGGACTCTGCAGGTCTAGGAGCACTAATTGGAAGCATAAGAAAAGCAGGCGAAAATAATGGTCAAATCGTTGTTTCGTGCGAGAGAGAATCATTGTTGGGCCTGCTCAAAACAACGGGTTTCGATCAGATCGTAACTGTCACGGAGTCAGTTAACGATGCCCTTGATGTCTTAGGGGAATCTCAAGACATATAAGATAAAGATATGCGATTTACCCCCTCCGTTAAGACAGTAAAGTTTTCGCGTTCAAAAATTTTCTTACTGGTAGCACTACTTATTTTGAGTTATTCGCTCTTGTTTACGCAACCACTCCAAGGGCAAGAAAATCAAGATTCACTAAATCCTGGTTATGTAGAAGTATTTGAAGTGAGTGGCTTGCTTGATGATGTTCTTGCCTCAGCTCTTGAAAATTCAATNATNGATGCTCAAAGGAACGGGGCAAATGCTTTAATTTTACAAATGAATTCAAAACAAGCNGTGATTTCAAATCAACGGCTAGTGTCGTTAGGACAAGCGTTCATGGATTCTTCTATCCCAGTAGAGGTGTGGGTTGGCCCTTCCGGTTCAACTGCACAGGGGAGGGTCGCCCAATTAGCTCTTTTAGCTGATTCACTCGGTGTGTCTATAGGGTCATCAATTGGAAAAACTGGTGAATATGTCTTCTCAGACCTTAAATCAAGTAGTCCTTCCCAAGCACAGATTGAAATTCTACAAAATAACACTCTTGAGTGGAATGAAGCTATCGAAGCTGGCCTTGTTCAGTGTAACCGGGTTGAAATTGATGAATTAGGTAAAACATTGACNGAGAAAGAGCAACTCGCGAGATGCGCAAACCCCACTCTTGGCGATTTCCTAGTTAATCGCGACAGTTTTGTCTCAGAAGTAATTCAGACAGATGATGGCCCTCGATTATCACCTCTTACAAAAACGAAAATAAATCGTTTGAATCTAGTTGATCAATTAATGCACACCGTTGCGAGTCCTCCGATAACTTATCTTCTTCTTGTTTCTGGATTGGCACTTTTGCTGTTTGAATTCTTTTCAATAGGAGTAGGTATAGCGGGAGTGCTTGGTGCTATTTCGGTCTCGCTAAGCGCATATGGATTNACGATTCTGCCATTCCGGTCATGGGC
This sequence comes from Actinomycetota bacterium, assembly GCA_002712415.1. Lineage (GTDB taxonomy): Bacteria > Actinomycetota > Acidimicrobiia > Acidimicrobiales > UBA8592 > UBA8592. Next base: position 10,306 of record PATO01000021.1, read on the forward strand.
TTTATTGCTTATAATCCTTTCAATACTCGCCTTTGCCATAGATATTCAAACGGTCGTACCAAGAGTTTGGACATTGATAGGTCAAGTAATGTTCACAATAGGGACAATATTTTTGTACTACGAAACGAATGTAGAAATGTCTTGGATACCTATGTCTGTAGGCATTGTCGGAGTCCTNGTGCTCATGGCAAGAGGAATGCCAATCATGATCAGAGGAAGGTTTGCCACAACACAAATAAATAGGCAATAACTTAGAGCTGTTTTCAAACCGCTAATTTAAATTTCACCAAATTTCGNTTTTTTCTTGCCCAACGAAAAAACTATGACTAGGTTCCCTGTAAAGGNGGATCATGANCGCAGTTCTGAATGATCAAGATTGGCAAGTTCGTGCTGCTTGTCGCGGTCCCCAGATAAAAATTTTCTTTCCTCCATCACATTTTGAAAGAAAATCTGATAAACGAGAACGTGAACGTCGAGCAAAACTGATTTGTAAAACATGCTCAGTACAGAATGATTGCTTAAATTACGCACTCCGAATAGGTGAGCAACATGGANTCTGGGGAGGGCTCAATGAAACAGAACGAAGACAGATAAACCCAATAATTCAATAATCGCAAGTCGGCTTAAAAGCTGATCTCAGTTCTAAATAATCCCCAAAGCAACTTGAATCATCTCGTCAAATGTAGATTCCCTGTCAGCAGAACTCATTATNTCTTGTCGAATTATGTCGTCACTCACAGTCACAAGNGCTAATGCCTGAGCGCCCTCTGCCTGCGAGANTGAATATAAACCTGCTATTTCCATTTCAACACCGAGAATTCCTCGCCTCGTTAACTTAGAAAACAGTTCGGGGTCAGGTCCATAAAATAAATCGCTGGTAAATACAGGTCCAACAGCCATTGATATTCCTGCGTCATTTGCAACGTTTACTGCCGAATATAGCATGTCCCAATCCGCTACCGAAGGAAGAGTTAAGCCATCGTTAAGCGTCTCAATTGCAGCAGAGTCAGTTCCNGCAGCCGAGGCACAAATAAGGTCACCCAAACGAACAGATTCACTCAATCCCCCGCAACTACCAACTCGTATCAATTTCTTGACTCCAAAAAATCTGATCAACTCCGTGTAGTAGATCAATGCAGAAGGAACTCCCATCCCGACAGATTGAACAGAGACAGGTACCCCATTGAATTCTCCCGTAAATCCTTCAGCGCCTCTTACAGAATTAACTAACTTGATGTTTGTGAGATAATTCTCAGCTATAAATCTNGCTCTTTTAGGATCTCCAGGTAGAAGAACCGTAGGTGCATAATCACCATAAACACCTTCAAGATGAGGTGTTGGTCCAGACTCCATAATTCCCCTTACTTTCGATTATTTCTTTACAAACCTAGCGTTATGGTTAACAAGTGTCATATGATTTCGCCTAATCTTTTCCCTGCTAAGCGAACATCATTTCTTCTAACAGTTGCTCCTATTTGATCCAGATAGTTAAGCAGTGGAAGCACATATTTTCTCGTGCTATCTAAAGCTATGCGAACCTCCCCAACAGTGACTCCTTCCGGATTTTCGTTCAATAACACTTGTATTCTCCTCGCTGCACTTGTGACTGCATTTTGTGAAAAGAAAATCCCGTTCTGTTCAATAATTAACCCGCGACGCACTAATTCTCGTAATTCTCTCGGATCTACACCATTTGCATCCGGTGGTTTGAAAAGGTCAGACTCCAATTGGTGCAAATAAGGGTGGTCTGACAGATTATCTGCTCCTTCCATCCGCAGGTATTTACCNTCAATAAAAACTCCCTCNAGTAGGCCTATTGCAGCTCGTTCAAATTGATCAAGTGATGTTATATCAAGACCTAAATTACCNGCAGTTAGTAGNCTTTGAGATAAATTAGCAATCATGTCTTCAAGGCAGAGCGGATCAACAATCCAACCAGGTACATCTTCCTCTCTGCGCACTCCAGTTAGTGACTCAAGATGAGATGGCGTTATCCATTTATGTTCGCTGATTATTCNGTCTATTGAGCTATTAGGCTTTGCTTCTGCTGCTCGCAGTATNGGATCAGGATCCAGTATTATCGCACCGCCTACAGTCTCATTTCTTCCACTCTCTCGGAGAATAAGCCGATCGCCTAGCATAAGAGGCAACTTCTCATCCATATAAACACGAATCAAACCCTTGCTTCCTGCNGGGATTACTTCATCGCCGAGNACTCGAACCTTTACGAATTCTTCTTTTGTTCCTANATATACCAGATAAGCGCCACGACGCGAGACCTCATGTTCAATACTTGGAAGTACATCTAACTCGGCATCAAATGTTGATGTAAGGAACCATTGTNCAGGATTAGTGATAACNCTTCCTCTTCCAATGCTTCGGTGATCAATATTAGATAAGTTAATAGCAACACGGGACCCTGGACTTGTATTTGAAATTTGCTCATCATGAGACTGAAGAGAACGGATTCTTGTCACAAAGTTTTGTGGATTTATAACAATTTCATCATCAACTTTAAGTGACCCACCCGTAAGAGTTCCTGTCACGACTGTTCCAGAGCCCCTTACTGTAAATACTCTGTCAATCCAAAGACGAGGCCTGTCATTATCTTTTGCGACAGGGGTACCCTCCAACATATTTTCTAATTCGGTTATTAATAGNTCAATACCTTCTCCTGTGATGCTGTCAACTGGAATGATTGGTGCANTCTCAAGAAAAGTGTCTTTCAAGTGGTCTTTGATTTCAAGTTCAACAATTTCTCGGAAGTCATCGTCTACTAAAGAAATCTTGGTAAGAGCAATCAATCCTCTTTCCACTCCCAGTAGATTTAAAATGCGAAGATGTTCTTCGGATTGGGGTTTCCANCCTTCGGTGCTATCNACAACGAAAAGGCACCCATCAACTGCTCCAACACCTGCCAGCATATTNTTTAAAAATCTTTCATGACCTGGAACATCAATAAATGAGACGAAGCCGTTATTTCTTCTATTAGCTTTGGCGAAACCTAGGTCAATAGTTAGTCCTCTCCGCTTTTCCTCCGCCCATCGATCTGGGTCAATTCCGGTTAAGGCGTTCACCAAGGTAGATTTCCCATGATCAACATGACCGGCTGTACAAATAACGTGCTTGTTCACAATCCTAGAGAATCTGCTTTAATGATGATTTCACTTGTTNGTCTAAAGAAGGATGAATTGTTCTTAAATCAAGAAGAGTCTTCCCGTNTTCNACTCGCGCAATAATTGGNAAATTCTTTGCTGTTCCNTCTCGGAGTTCCCTCGAAATATCATGATCAATTTCAATACCAAACGATGGGATTTTGACGTCAGGAAGTGTTCCTCCACCGGGTACGGAATTGAGCGCAACAGGANNTCCAATATCAAAATTATCAGCTCGANCTTGAAGTTCATCTTCAGTTGTCAAAGCCATTTTCCAAAATGGGATCTCAGTCCATTTACGATTGAGATACTTATAGCAAAGCTCTTGAAGAGATGAGAGGACTAAAGAACCAGGTCTGACTGCTCTTGCAAAAGGGTGGTTAAGACANCTTTCTATAAGATCTGCTTTCCCAGCTATAATTCCGGCTTGAGGCCCTCCTAGTAACTTATCTGATGAAAAAGTAACAATGTCAGCTCCTTGTGAGAGTGTTTGTCGAGCGGCTGGTTCTCCAATNAGCCAGTTGGGAGGGCCATTTTCAAGCCAAAAACAATTTTCGTCCAATAATCCTGATCCGATATCTGCAACAAGAGGCACATCAAGATCAGCCAGATCTCTGATTTCAGCAGATTCTGTGAAACCAACAATTTTGTAGTTCGATTGATGGATTTTCATAATCATTGAAACGTCGCGATGAGCGTTAATAGATCTTTCGTAGTCTTCCCNTCGTGTCTTATTCGTTGTCCCTACTTCAACCANATAGGCACCTGATAATTCAAGAACATCTGGAACCCGAAAACCTCCTCCTATTTCTACCATTTCTCCTCTAGAAATCGCCACACCCTTTTCATGCGCTAAAGCAGAAAGGATAAGAAGCACAGCTGATGAACAGTTGTTTACCACCATCGCTGCCTCTGTCTCGCATAAATTAGCAAATAANTGACCCAAATATTCTTGTCGAGATCCTCGGGATCCCGAGTTTAAATCAAGCTCGAGATTTACTGGACTGCCAGAGAAAGTTGTCGGCCAGCATGCGCGACCAAGGTTTGTATGCAAAAGCACTCCAGTTGCATTAACGACTTCCTGCAGGGCTAATTTTCTAAGAATTCCAATCCGTTCATCTAAATTGTTCCATTTCCCCTCATCAATCGCTTTTCTTACTTCGTCTACAAGAAGAGGACGNGGTATCCCANAGTTGGAATGGGCTTCCACTAATTCGTTTACAGAAGGAGGATAATTATCCATACATTGACTCTACGACGATTCANCCTATTTTTTCATAAAAGAATTTAATGAAGACTAAAANATAACCTAATCNCAACTTCAGTCAAACATCAAGAAATTGCTCGTAGAATAAGATAATGCCGCTTCTTTTTCTACTTTTCATAATTGTTCCGATCGCTGAACTATACGTGATTATNAAAGTTGCTCAGAACACAGGGGTATTTAATTCGATCCTCCTGTTAATACTGGTGAGCTTCATAGGAGCTTGGCTAGTCCGGGCACAGGGAATAGGAATAATTCGAAAGATTAAATCCCAACTAACTATGGGCCAAATACCAAACAAAGAGTTAGTTGATGGTGGATTAGTTCTTTTTGCTGGGGCCTTAATGTTAACTCCTGGATTCTTAACTGATGCTTTGGGCTTGCTATTGCTATTTCCGTTAACAAGACCTATTTTTCGGGGCCTTATTACCAGTAGGTTTAAACAAAAGACTTCAATATTTGGTCAATCAAATCAGAACGAGAGCAAAAAAAATAATTCTCGCAATTCTTTTTTCTTCTATCAGAATGATCAAGGTAGAATTATAGATCAACACGCTGAAGATAACGGCGAAGATTATCCCCCCGAATCATAAGATGACTAGAAAGGTCACAACGGTTTTTTAATCATGGAAGAAGTTAAGGAAGAAGGACCGGAGCCGATAGTTCCTGGAGTTGCAAGAGCTTTAAGCCCCTTGGTGCGAAGAATTCTTGCATTAAATCCCAGCCCTATAAGGTCTTACGGAACTAATACGTACCTTATAGGTATTGATGAGATTGTTGTTATCGATCCTGGGCCAGAAAACAGCGCCCATTTGGACTCCGTCATAGGTTGCGGCGGAGATCGAATTAAATGGGTTACCAGTACCTGCTCTGATCCAGAGCACGCAGGTGCAATTGATGCTCTCATTGAACGCACCGGGGCTGAGAAATTAACTCCTAAAGATGGTGACACAATTTTGGGAACTGAGTTCAGAATCACTATCCACGATATGGAAGGCCCAGTTACTGATCACAAGTCCTTTTTATTAGAAGAGGAAAGAACATTAATATGTGGAAAACTAGTTTCAGCGGATGAATCAATCCCTCTAATCTCCAGTTCTTCGGACCTTTCGGCTTACCATCAGAGTTTCCAAAAGACACAAAAGATGCGATTAAAGAAGTTTGCACCAGCTTTTGGTCACGTGATTGAAGACCCTAGGAAAGCTATATCCTCAGCTATTCAATCCTTCGATAAGACAGATCAAGATATCTTGAAAGCGCTGAAGAAAGGTGCCAAGACTCCAACTGAAATCGCCACCGCAAGCGCTTCAAAGGGCTCAAACACGGAAGATATCGAGAAACTAGCTGAATCAGTGCAAGTTCATCTGACAAAGCTCGCTGAAGAAAAATCAGTCAAACACCTGAAAGCCGGATGGGCGATTCGTTAATTATTTGAGATCGTTACCGAAGTCTCTAAGGTACCATGAGCCGTGCAATCTATTGGATTGACCTTTGGAACTGCAGCAAGTACCTCGTCAACAATTAAATTTAATGATTCCGCAGCATGTCCTTCTCCGAGAATTACAGGAACTCCGGTATCAGAACCGTTACTTACGAACGGATCAATTGGAATCGAGCCGAGTAAAGGAACACCAAGTTCTTGCGCAAGCTTTTCTCCTCCTCCTGTCCCAAAGATCTCATAGTGATTGCCTTCTTCATTAATAAAAGCAGACATATTCTCAATAACTCCAGCAATTCGTAGATAGTAACTTTGTGCCATGCTAGCCACTCGTGTTGCTACAGTCTGTACTGTTTTTGAGGGTGTGGTCACAACGATCATGTCTGACCTTGGAAGCATTTTTGCTAATCCCATTTGAACGTCACCAGTCCCTGGAGGCATATCAATCACAAGGTAATCCATATCTCCCCATTCAACGTCTTCAAGAAAATGGCGAACAGCGCGATTCAAAATTAAACCCCGCCAATTAAGCGATGCTTTGTTTTCATCAACTAGAAAACCCATTGAGATAATCTTCAACGTGCCAGTGCCCACATTCTTAATTAATGGGACAATCTTTTTCGTTTCTTCATTACCAGCCAGCCTTCCATCAACGCCAAGCATTTGTGGAATAGAAAACCCCCAAATATCAGCATCAAGAACACCAACTGTTAAACCTCTTGCAGCTAATCCAGTAGCAATATTTGCAGTTACCGAAGATTTACCGACGCCACCTTTCCCAGATGCAATCATAATTGACTTCGTTGTCCGAGGAATTTGGGTCACAACATCCTCTTGCGACAAATTAAATCGCGCACGATCCATTGTCTGTGCACGTTCTTCGTCTGTTAGTTCAGTCCACTCAATCTTCACGCTTGAAATTTCCAAGATATTCTTCATTCTTAACCGAACATCCTTTTGAATTTGGGCTTTAAGAGGGCACCCTGCGGTGGTCAGCGCAATCGTTATATGCAGGTCACCGGTCTCTTTGAAGTCAACTTCTTTAACCATTCCTAGATCAACAATGTCCGAGCCAAGTTCTGGGTCTACGACTCCTCGTAGCTGATTTATAACTTTTTCTTTGATTTCAAGATCGGACTGATCTACACCCATGTAAAAATCATACAAAGTTTTTTGGCACAACCCTTTTCTCTCTGCCTTGGTTTCTTGTAAAATGAAAGCAGCCTAATAAATGGAGTTAGAAGTGATAACACTTACAGAGTCTGCAACTACAAAAGTAGATGAGTTAATTAAAGACGAGGGTGAAGAAAATCTCGCGCTACGCGTAGCGGTAAGGCCAGGCGGATGCTCAGGTTTTAGCTATGAAATGTATTTTGATTCAGACATAGCTGATGATGATGAGACAATAAGCTTTGGCCCTATACGAGTTGTTGTCGACCCATCTAGTTCAATGCTTCTCCAGGGCGCCACGCTTGATTACAAAGACGGTCTTGATCAGTCTGGGTTCAGCATTGATAACCCAAATGCACAGAAGACCTGCGGATGCGGACAAAGCTTCAGCTGATTAGGGATAAAGCGTTCTCCATTTCAAGCTTGTCAAACATGTAATCGAGCCGTTCTAACACTCTATTTTTGCTATTAGCTACTATTAAACTTGGCTCAAAAGTCATTCCGTAGTCTTTTATTGCTGGCGATAATAAACTCTGAAAGTTAGTTGCCTCAACTATTTTCTCAGGGTTAGTGTACACCTCAGCATGTATGACATTAAGGGAGTCAGTGCTCTCTCCAAGAAGCTCTATTAAAATTTCTAGAGAAGGGCCGCAAATACTTGTCTGGCAAAAACCTGGTGTAGAAACTAGCAGAATAGTTGGTAAAGAATTTGAGAGTGATTCTTCAATAGTCACATAGTGGTACGGACAAGGATCAAATCGGGTGCAAATTTCCGAGAAATTCAAGGGATTATCAAAAGTAGGTATCTCTGTTCTGCGCAATGAGTCGCCAACTTGGACTAGGTCAACATCGTCTTTACCTGAAACTATAAAAGAAAGCGATTGAGGAGTCTCATCCATCACGTAAGCCACTTTATGAAGCCCTACTTCGTTTGATTCAAAGAACATAGGAAAATACGGTGTCGGAACTCCTTCACTGAACTGGTTTAATTCAAGTTCAAGTGACTTTCCTGACGGGAATTGCAAAGTTACTGGAATCGAGTTTGGGACATTGTTTACTATCGGAACTCCCTCAGACCCATAAAGCAAAAAAGGCGCTCGTTGAGGTGCTCCTGCAATGATTGTTGATGGGCTGATAAGGCCATCAGCAAAACCACTTTTCAAATAACGCAGGCTACCAATTGAAGTGGTCTCAGAGTTCACAATATTTTGAGAACATGCTATTGAAAGAGCCATGGTTCCAGTGCTTAATAGAAATAACCTTCGAGATAAAGCTCTGCTGTCACCGTTTATGCTCTTGGGAAACATCACTTAATCCTACTACCCCCTCATAAGAGTTTGTTATAGTCTCATAATTCATCAATGAGTACAGGTATTCTAAAGACATGGCAAAGCCAATTGGACCATACTCTCCAATACTGCAGGCGGGAGAATGGTTTATCACATCTGGGCAAATAGGTTTGCATGATGGCGAATTAGTTTCTGGTGGGCTTGAAGCTGAATTAACTCAGATATTTCAAAACCTTAAAGCCCTCCTAGCTGTCGAAGGTCTAACACTACAAAGCATTGTTAAGACGACTGTTTTCCTCGTTGATATTGATGACTACCAGCTCATGAATACTATCTATATTCAAGAATTTGGTTCGCATCGGCCTACGCGTTCTGCTGTCGCTGTCGCAGCCTTGCCGCTTGGAGCAGTTGTGGAGATTGAAGCTTGGGCTAGAATAGGAATAGATGATCAAACAGCTAGCAATGCGTAGGACAAATTCATGATTGGAACGGTAGCCATCATTATCTTGCTAATCGTTATTGTGCCAGTCTCTATTATTATGACTGGATTATTATTTAGCGGGTTACTAGGAACTATCNTGCAAAAAGAAGTTGATGGAGAAAATCAAGGAACTGAACTGTACGACTTAAGTCAAAAAGATTTCTACCAGAAACCTAGTAGCTGAAGTATTTCTATAAATTTCTGTATAACTTTGTTAAGAAACCCATCTAGATTGACCAAAGCTGTATCCCACAGAACGGATTGTTTGGATCAACCCTGCGTACTCCTCACCTAACTTTGACCGGAGTCTTCTAACATGAACATCTACTGTTCGAGCCCCGCCAAAATAGTCATACCCCCATACACGTGATAACAANGTCTCTCTACTAAAAACTTTTCCNGGGTGTGAAACTAAAAATTTCAACAACTCGTATTCCATGTAGGTTAAATCAAGAGGACGTCCATTGACAGCAGCTTGATATGTTTCAAGATTTAAGNTCAGGTCACCATGAGTTAAGACTTCGCCTCGACTATCAACACCTTGTGACCAGAAAAGATGNTTNAANCGNGCTTCTAATTCNTGATGCCGGAAAGGGGTTAAAATAAAATCATCAAATAATTCATCTCTGAGTTCTAATTGACCTAATTGTGTGGCATTCAAGAGAATTAAGATACCTTGCTGAGGCCTTGACTTTTTTCGTAAGGACCTAGCAAAGGCAAAAGCATCGTTAGGATCCTCGTCAGCAACAATAACTGCCCCTGCCCATTCNTGATCCATTGATTGTTCATCAGCAATTGCTGAATTAGCAACCGCTTTCCACGAAAAGCCCGCAAGGTCAAGTGATTGAGCTAGCTCGGGAGGAGGCGGGTCTGGGTATAGAAGCAAAGGGGACATGAGTTCAAATCTTCTGGGNATGTGTTATTTTTTGATTTTTNGAAAGTTGTATATGCATAGACCTATTTGAGTTTATTNCCTATTTCNNNTCACCACACTGGNAANTATTGTTCAAGCTCNAACGGTGTGACTCGTCCCTGATAGAGTTCCCACTCAGATCTTTTGTTTCTTANGAACCATTCAAAAATATGCTCGCCCAAGGCATCAGCTACAAGATCAGAATCTTCCATAAGGTCGCAAGCTTGCCGCAGGTCTTGAGGAAGTTGTCGTAAACCAGATGAACGAGCTTCAGCTCTATTGACGGACCATAGGTTATCATCGGCTTCGCTGGGAAGCTCATAGCTCTCTTCAATACCTTTTAGACCTGCAGCGAGAATAACGGAGTATGCCAGGTAAGGATTAGCAGCTGAGTCAAGAGCTCGATATTCAATTCTAGTTGACGAAGCTTTTCCTGCTTTATGAACAGGAACACGAACAAGAGCAGATCGATTATTTCTTGCCCAACTTACATANACAGGGGATTCATAACCTGCAATCATTCGTTTGTAACTATTCACAAGCTGATTGGTAACNGCCGTAAACTCTGGAGCATGGTGAAGCACNCCAGCCATGAATTTACGAGCCGTATCTGAAAGACCCATGGGGTCGCCTGAATCATGAAAAGCATTTACGTCGCCNTCAAAGAGAGACATGTGTGTATGCATTCCAGATCCCTGTCCCTTATCAAGGGGTTTAGGCATAAAGGTTGCATGAATGCCAGCGTCTAAAGCTATCTTCCGAACAATTAAACGAAGCGTCATAATGTTGTCTGCCATGTCAAGCGTTTCTGTATATCGAAGATCAATTTCATGTTGGCTTGCGTTATCTTCATGAAACGAATACTCAACTGGTATGCCCATGGCTTCGCACATCGCTAATGTTCTGCGTCGTAAACTGCTACCAAGGTCAACTGTTGTTAGATCAAAATAGCCTGCGTTATCAAGGGGAACAGGATTACTTGCGTTTTCGAAGTAGAAGTATTCAATCTCTGGAGCAGTAAAGAATGTGAACCCCTTTTCTTTTGCTGCTTTAAGGTTCCGTCGTAATACGTGGCGAGGATCACCAGCAAATGGTGTTCCATCAAGATTATGGATATCACAGAATATTCGACCGGTNGGTTCCGAAGGGTCTACCCATGGCAATAGTTCAAAACTATTAGCGTCTGGGATAGCTAACACATCACTTTCTTGAACTCTGCTGAAACCATTAATAGCAGACCCATCGAAATGTAAACCCTCTTCAAAAGCAGNTTCAAGCTCTGCCGGAGATATAGCAAGCGATTTCAATTGTCCGAGGACATCGGTGAACCATAAGCGAATAAGACGTACCCCTCGCTCTTCTACAGTTCTTAGTACNTAGTCTTTTTTGGGTTCCATATATTAGTTCTAACCAAAGTAACGCAAAAGTCCCCTTANCNGACTCAAATTAACACTCCGTTAACATTACTTTGTAACTTACGCTCTAGAGTCATGTTAAGTAATNAATAGACACATTTGCAGTTCACCTGTTCTGCTGATGTCTCTGACTAACAATGTTCAGTCTTTATGAAGAATGGAGAAAGCAATTGACTTACAGAGCTGAATATCTCTGGATAGATGGTGCAGAGCCAACCGCAGAGATTAGATCCAAAACAAAAATCTTAGCTGATGGAGATGAACCAGGTATCTGGGGATACGACGGATCATCAACTAATCAAGCTACCGGTGACAATTCTGACGTCGTCTTGAAGCCTGTTTTTCAGTGTCCTGATCCAATTCGAGGTGGCGAGAACATTCTTGTTATGTGCGAGACTTTTCTTACCGACAAAGAGACTCCTCACCCTACAAATACGAGAGCTTTAGCTCGAGCCGCTGAAGAGAAATACGGTGATCAAGATCCATGGTTCGGGCTTGAACAAGAATATACAATGATTGACCCTTCTACTGGTTGGCCCGCAGGATTCCCATCAAATGGATTTCCTGGACCCCAAGGACCATATTATTGCGGCGTAGGAGCTCAAAAGATTTATGGTAGAGGCGCAGTAGAAGAACATACAACGCTTTGTATCGAAGCCGGTTTGAAAATATCTGGAACAAATGCCGAAGTAATGCCTGGGCAATGGGAATTCCAAATCGGTCCAGCTGGAACCGTTGAGGTTGGCGATCACCTGTGGGTTGCTAGGTACCTACTGAATCGAGTTGGGGAAAAACACAATGTTGAAATTAGCATTGCAGCGAAACCAATGAAAGGTGATTGGAATGGAGCAGGAATGCACACCAATTTCTCTACACAAGCCATGAGAGAAGGTTATGACGCAATCACAACAGCGTGCGAGGCACTTGGTGCCACTGGTAAACCTGAAGAGCATCTAGCTGGCTATGGTGTCGGTATTGAAGACCGACTAACAGGTGAGCATGAAACTCAACGCTATGATCAATTCAGCTACGGGGTATCTGACAGGGGGGCCTCTATTCGGATTCCATGGCAAGTTGCTCAAGATCAAAAGGGATACCTTGAAGATCGACGTCCGAATGCTAACGCTGATCCGTATGTCGTAGCAGCTCTTATGACCAATACTGTTGGAGAGGCATTAGCTTAAGCTGTCAGAATGAAACGAGTCTCTGTTAGGAATATCGGAGTCGAGTATTATTTTCAACTGTGCGGTAGTAACAACTTGATCTGGATTTCCCAGTAGCGTCTTTCGTGTGACAAGCACCTTGACCTTTGGGTATGACGAGGTACAGCAACGAGTTCTGCTCACAATTTATTCTCACTTCTTCAACTTTAAGTACATCACCTGAAGTCGCGCCTTTGTGCCACAATTCATTTCTTGATGTGCTGTAGAGTACCGCCTCTCCTAATCTGAAAGTTTCCGCAACAGCCTCATCATTGGCATAAGCAACAATTAAAACTTCTTTAGAGGTAGCATCCTGCACAACAACTGGAATGACCATATGTCCATTTCTTCCAATTTTNGATAATTTTGAAAAATCAATCTCTAANTCGCTACCTTCTTCAATTCCNTTTTGTTCACTCACAACCACAGTTTACTAACTAGTGCTTCAAAGCCTGTGATATTTTCTACAGGACTAATAATAAATAAATAACAATCTCTCTTAGTCAAGTGTTCACACCTAAGTAATAGCCTCTAACCTTGGACACATGGCTACATTAAGAATTGCAGCTTGCCAGTTGAACCTNAACGTTGGTNATCTTTCCGGCAATAAAGAAAAGATTCTCTCTGCATATGCAAATGCCCAAGATAAGGGTTCTGATATCGCCGTATTTACCGAACTTGCAGTTAGCGGATANCCACCTGAAGATTTGTTGCTAAAAAGAGGCTTTGTGCATGACACCCAAAAAATGCTCACAGAAATAGNGAGTCACACTTCGGATTGTGTTGCAGTGCTTGGATTTATCAACGGTCAAGCTGCNGCTGCCGANCCGGTNAAAAGAACATCAAACGCAGCAGCTATTTGCTGTNATGGAAAGGTCATGGGCACTTACAGTAAACGAGCCCTTCCAGATTATGGAGTTTTTGATGAGGAGAGATATTTCTCACCTGGAAATGAACCGCTACAAATCTATAAAGTACGAGGAGTCAATATCGGAATAACCATTTGCGAGGANATNTGGATACCAAATGGGATAAGTANCGANCTCACTACATTAGGCGCCCAAGTGATCTTGAATTTAAATGCCTCACCCTATGAAAAAGAGAAACTACAGACGAGAGAGATGGTTCTCAAAGAACGAGTAGAGGAGACAGGGATACCAATTGTGTATGTNAACCAGGTCGGAGNACAGGATGAATTAGTTTTTGACGGAGGCTCCTTTGTANTGAACTCTGANAAGGAAATTATTGCTCGAGCCTCACAATTNAAAGAAGAAGTTCTTGTATTCGACCTTGAAGTACAGAATCAAGCGTCTACAAAAACTNACAATCTCGTTCAAATAACTTCNGNTTNGAGAACAGAGGCCGCCGTAAATACTCCACCTCCTCTNGTTCTTNCTGANGAGGAACAAATATGGAACGCTTTGTGTTTGGGAACAAGAGATTATGTGAAGAAAAATGGTTTCACTGATGTGTGTTTGGGTTTGTCGGGTGGCATCGATTCTGCAATTGTTGCTGCGATTGCATGTGATGCNATAGGACCAGAACATGTCCACGCCATTATGATGCCTTCTCGCTTCTCAAGCACTCATTCAGTAAGCGATGCTCAAGCCCTCATTGAAAATCTGAAATGTCACCAGATGAATATACCTATTGAGCCTGCTCACAAAGCTTTTCTTGACATGACAGAAGACTACTTTGCTGGTCTTTCAGAAGGGGTTGCTGAAGAAAATATTCAATCTAGAATTCGCGGCACTCTACTCATGACCCTATCCAACAAGTTTGGATGGCTAGTTCTTACAACCGGAAATAAAAGCGAACTAGCCGTAGGTTACTCCACATTATATGGAGATACTGCAGGAGCTTTTTCTGTAATCAAGGATCTATGGAAGACAGAAGTCTTCTCTCTATCTAATTGGAAGAATAAGACNGCAGGCTATGAAGTAATTCCTGAGACAATCATTACAAAACCGCCATCTGCTGAGCTGAGACCAGATCAAAGAGACGACCAAACTCTTCCTGATTATGCGATACTTGACGAACTACTTAAAGAGCTTGTTGAAAATGATGTTGTTAAACATGAACTTTTGAATATGGGTTATGACCCTGAAGTCGTGCATCAAATATCTCGCTTAGTAGACCTAGCGGAATACAAAAGACGTCAAAGCCCCCTAGGNCCCAAAATCTCAAAAAAGTCATTCGGGCGAGACAGACGGATACCAATAACCAATGCTTACTTTGGCAATCATCGCCAGGTGGATGAAATTTAGCATTTGACGCTAANGACTATTTATACTTTAAAAATTTTTGTGTAATGAGTTTGCGAGTAGCTCCTATCTCGGTAGATTNAAACAGCGGAGCGTGAAACATAATGAGTTTCACACNATATGAAAAGAGCGTACTTTGCCTAAAGAGCGAGTCGAACGAGATGAAGAAGACCTAGTAAGGTTATATCTCACTGATATCGGACAATANCCCCTTCTGACGAAAGANGATGAGGTCCGACTCGCACAGAAAATTGAGAAGGGTGTCGAGGCAAGGGAAAAGCTCTCAACTTCGGAAAAGTTGACTGCTAAAGAAAAAAGTGANTTGAAACGCCTTGACCGAAATGGCGCTCGAGCAGAAAAGAAATTCGTTCAATCTAACCTGCGACTGGTTGTCTCGATAGCAAAGAAATATCAAGCATCCGGACTTCCGTTACTTGACCTAATCCAAGAAGGAAACCTCGGCTTGATGCATGCGGTGGAAAAGTTTGACTGGAGAAAAGGGTTTAAATTTTCAACTTACGCAACATGGTGGATCAGACAAGCCATAACAAGAGGAATTGCAAATACTGGTAGAACGATCCGTTTGCCAGTTCATGCTGGTGACACTCTCGCACGTCTACAAAAGGCTAGAACAAGATTAGAGCTTAAATACGGTAGACCTGCGACCATGACAGAGTTAGCTGCTGATGTGGAAATGCCAGAGGATAAAATCACTGAAGCATTGAGGTTTGCGAATGAACCGTTGAGCCTTTCTGAACCTCTTCGCGAAGACGGAGATGCCGAACTTGGAGATGTGGTAGAGGATCGTGGTGCTGCTTCTCCATTCGAAGTAGCAGCTACATCGTTACTTCCAGATGAAATTGCAAGATTGCTCGCTCCTCTTGATGAGAGGGAGCGTGAAATCTTAAAATTGCGTTTTGGTCTGGATCGGGGAGAACCAAGAACTTTGGAAGAAGTTGGCGAACACTTTAACCTAACTCGTGAACGCATAAGACAAATTGAAGCTCGAGCAATGTCTAAACTCCGTCACCCAAGTAGTGACACCGGAGCTCGAGACCTCTTGGCTGTTTAGTAACAAAAGTTTGTCATAAATCTTGCGGAGGTGGACGGGAATCGAACCCGCCGGACGGGGATCGCCCGTCCCACCCGCTTTGAAGGCGGGGGAGCCCACCAGGTACTCAGACACCTCCCNNGTATTTCATTNATAGTATTNCCGATNNTTANCNAGAAGGCGACTCAAGNGNANTTGAGTAATTAAAAATTNAAAGNAAANGGGGANTTGATACTTACATGAATTTCAACAATTGCAGATTTNCGAGGTGGCTCAGAGAACCCAACACGAATAGGNTCNGTAAATTTAGAACGAGANTCTAAATTAANGCCGTTTAGTTTNACTGATCCATCCTTAACCCATCTCCACCTCTTTGCNTGGTACCACTCNTCAACTCCTCTAGAGCTNGTCCCNTAGGTTTTNACNCCCATGAGTAAATTAGCAAATGGATTTTCAANATANTTTGTGAAAGCNAANGGCCTAGNNGGCANTATCCCNCCTACTAATCCCCCTAAAATTTCAANCTCAAGGTTANGTGCTTTAGCTTCAGTTCGTTTTCCATCNGATGAAGTATNAAGATTCTCAATTTGGATACGGTCGAAGTCGTAGATAGCTGATACAAANTCTGCAACCTGNTCNTTTCCTGCTACNAAAATNTTTTCNCCATCAGGAGTTCCCCACATGATGTCACCAAATTCACCTATTGGAGACTCTTTCCAATGGCCTATTACAAAGCGATTTCCGTCTGAAAACCCTATTGAACTTATAAATCCCTTTATCTGAATCATTTCCATACACAAAAATGTAGATTATCTAATTCTGACTAGCCCAACCTTCCTGAACTAATGTCATATCGATGACTAATGAACTAGAACCTCAGCGTACTTCTTTAGACCCAATTACTATTCATGCTCAGTTATCTGAATGGGTAGCAAATGTTACTGGTGAAAAAAATGCAATCATAAGTGAATTTGATCGCCCTTCAGGGTCTGGCATGTCAAGCGAGACTCTATTATTTGAATCCACATGGGGTGAAGGCGAGAAAAAAGTTCATAAAAAGCTAGTAGACAGACTCGCCCCAACCGATCAAGATATACCTGTATTTCCTACTTATGACCTTTCTTCACAAGTCAAAGTAATGAAACTTGTAGAACAACTCACGGATATAAAAGTTCCTAAAGTCCTATGGGAAGAACCATCAATAGATGTTCTTGGAGTTCCATTTTTTGTCATGGAACAAGTATCGGGAAGA